>NZ_JBFOFP010000011.1:0-79428 GCF_040887305.1 Enterococcus sp. C57
ATAATGTTGCACTTGACACAAATAACTGAGTGGCACTTCTTCTCCTTCCCATTCTTTGCTAAGAAATTGATTCGCTGTTTTACATTCAAGAATGGCATTTTCTCCTACTACATCACGGTCGATATTGGCTCTTAAAAATGGATGTAACGGATGTTCAAACACTTGGTTTCTTCTACGGACCTTTTTGCCTGTTCGTTCTTGAAATTCTTTGGCAACAACTTCTTCTAAAACATTGCCCCAATAAGCTGGCTCGCTCTCTGAATCTTTCAACTCAATTTGACCCGTTTTCTCAAGCCATAATTGATAAGGGGATTTGTATTTATTCAATCCAAGTACGGTTGCGACATCAGAACCACCAATACCTCTTTTGCGGTCTTCGAGCCATTCTTGATGGCTCATGTCTAAAGTTGATTTACTCATCTTCATCCTCCTCATCGATTGGTGCTTCATATGGTGGTTTAGCATAATCAGGATCAGTTAAATAGTTGTCAAGATTTGCTAACTCGTTCATGTTTCCCCTCTTTTCTGCTTGCTAACACGCAAAGGACAAGCATGGTAATTGCGAATAACAAGCCAAAGATTACGTACCTTTTCGCTACAATCACTAACGTGAAAAATAAAATAATGAGTAAATCAATTGTTTTTTCATTCATCATTCAAATTCCTCCAGCAATTCAGATTCCTCCATTAAATGGAACACCATTTCTTTCTGATACTTAAGGACAGCTCGTCTAAAAGTTTGACACTCTTCGCAATTGCAATTGCTTCGAAACGATTTCTTAATGATGTTTCCTTGTTCAAAAATACTAATTGCGTAAAGATTAGCTGGTCCAGCGATTTTGATTGCCACACATTCATCATCTGCCACAGCTAGTGAAAGACCTAAGCTTTCTTTTTCACATTCATTAGCTAATTCTTCAATAAGGTTTTCAATTTTTTTATTCATATGTTATAATTCTCCCGATATAATTTTTTGTTTGTTGCCGATTAGCGATTGCAGTCGCTGGTCGGTCTTTTTATTTCTAACCACTTCTTCTGGCGTTCACGCCATTGTTCCCCTAACAATCTAGGTTTCATTTCCTTGTGGTATTCCTGATTAAGTCTTTGCATCAAGTGTTGATGCTCTTGTAAGGTCATTCGCTCCCTCCTTCGTTTCTCACCGTCACCACCTCCGGAAAGAGGAGTTGCTCATGCCAACGTGTATGTGCGAACTTGATTTTTTAAGGAGAAAACTCGCAACTCCTCTTTTCGGAAGTGGTGAGTGTAGAACAAGTTTAAATATTTAAATTTCAAAAGTTTCTTTTAAAAATCGTTGTAATTCAGTTCGTTCAATTCGAATATCTTGTTCACTCCATTGTTGAATCTTTAAACCTTTTGAAATCCAACCGCTTAATTTGTCATCACCAATTCTCAATATTTCTTTTACTTGAGACTTATTCGGGTAAGGTGGTAATTCAACAGTTTTAGTCAACAAGCTGGATCGCTTTTCGATTTCTTTCAAAACAATAAAAGTAATGTTACTTGCTAATTCGTTTTGAATTACTTCATCTGGAATGTTTAGTTGCATAGATTACACCTCCTACAATTATTGTTTTGATTTCCACCTCTTGATAAAATATCAATGAAGAAAGGTGGTGAAAAAAATGAACTTAAATGAGGTCCAAGCAGTTTACTATTTACTTCATGCTCTTCAATTTGACATCATTAACAAACAACAATTCAATTTAGTTGTAAGTTATAAAAACAAAATTTTGACTGCAGAATATTTACCTCTAACTGAGTCAAAAACGAGTATTATTTTAAAAAACTTTGATTCTGATTATGATATCCAAGAAAAACGAATTGATAATTGTTTACCAAAAGAAATGTTTAGTCTTTGGAAAAAGAATAAAGAAACTGTCTATTTTAGTACAAAAAAAGCTTTTTCTCATCCTGAATTATTGTTAGAAGAAATTGTTAATTTTGTTTCTAAAAACAGCAAAAAATCTCAATATATTGAACCTTTAACTAGAACAGTTAGAAATGTTCATTTTCTTGAAACCAATTTAAAATTAAAATCAATGTTAATTAATGATGATAATTTTGAAATTCTAGAAATCAAAGTTGATGATGATTCTTGCTTTATCGAATTTTAATAAAGTTGGATTCATATTGAAGCTTGTTATAAACCCATTGGAGACTTGCATACGCATCATCGTATGTTAAGTCCCTATTTTTTAATTCAGCTAAAATTGCTTTTCCTGATTCTTCAACTTCTTTTGAAAAACCAAATTCAACAACGTCATTATTACGCTTAAATTTTGTTAAATAATGTTCTTTTTTATTTATCTGTTTTTCCATACTCTCACCTCACGCCAGTTATCGTTCCCTTATGGGAACATCTTTCTTAAAAAAAATAATTAATTCATTAGGCCCATACCCTAAAATACTTGCCATCTTAAATAATTCATCCGCTCCAATTGCCACAATACCATTTTCTCTTTTAGCATATGGATTTCTAGATTTCCATCCCATCAAATTTGCCATTTCACCTTGAGTTAATCCTTTAGCAATTCTCTCAGCTTTCAAGCGATTTAAATCAATTGTCATTTTCATCACCTCTCGTTCTCTTTCGGGTACAAAACTAATATATATCTATCGTTCTCTTTTGTCAACGAAAAGTTCAAAAATAGATACAAACAATTTTTTTCAATATACGGGTTGTATCCATTTGGGAACAACGCTATAATATTGTTGTAGAAATGAGGTGAGTAAATGAGAAGTAATGATGAAATTGTTGAAATCATAGACTTGAAAAGGAAAGAAAAACAATTATCTATTAGCGAACTTGCAAGAAGAGTAGGTATGGCTAAATCTGCATTATCTAGATATTTTAATAGAACTAGAGAATTTCCATTAAATAAAGTGGAAGATTTCGCAAAAGTTCTTGACGTTTCTTCTGAATATTTATTAGGATTTGACGAAGATGTAAATAGTACTAGTTCTATAGAAAAAATATATAATCAACTATCTTCTCCACGTCAGAAAAAAGTTTATGACTTTGCTAATCAGGAATTGGAGGAACAAAAACAAGAACAAGCTAAAGTACAGGTTATTCCTATTGAAAAAGAGGAAAAGAATAGCGATGAAATATATACTTTAGCTGCTCATTCTGATGATCCTGATAAAACGTTTACTGCTGAAAAAATATCTGAAATTGAAGCATTTTTAGATAAAGTAAAAGCTGATCATGATAAGAAACATAATAAGTAGGTGATTTTGGTTTAAATGAATGAATATGAAATACTTTTAGATAAAGTAGTTAATGAAATTCCTGTAATTGAAACTACACTTAAATCAAATACTGGGCTAAAAGGATGCTACAGAAATAATACTATCTTCTTGGATAAGTATTTAAATAATATTGAAAAAAGAGTTATATTATCTGAAGAATATTCACATCATAAAACTAGTATAGGAAACATTATTGATTACACTACTCCTGACAATAGAAAACAAGAATGGAAAGCAAGAAGAGATTCTGTCGAGCGCCTCGTCACACTTGATCAGTTAATAGATTGTTCTAACTTTGGTTGCCACACTAAATTTGAATGTGCAGAATTTCTAGGAGTAACTGAAGAATTTTTCGAAGAAGTTCTTGTTCATTATCACAACAAATATGGCACAATTTATTTATATAAGAATCATATTTTTATTTTTGATGACTATTCCATCTATTGTTTAAATGCTAAGGAACCAGAATTGAATATTATAAAAAAATAAAAAGCCCATGCTTTCACATGGACCATTTCCTCGTTTATGAGAATTGTTACAAAAAAATTATATATAAATAAACTCAGAAGAACAAGGAGAAATTTATGGGAAATTTTTTATTTTTAGGTGGCTTATTAGGAATTTTATTAGGAACAATTTTTTTGATATATTCTTTCTTCTCAAAAAAATATATATCAAAAAAGAAAATTGTTAATAAGATAGCTTTAGCATTTTTAATAACAATAATAGGATTTATTTTGTTGCCAACAGCTGACAAGGATCATACAGCAACAAGTAGTTCAACTACACGTACTTCTTACGAAAATACCAAAATAGAAAATCAACAAACAACAGATAATTTAAATAAATTCAAAAAGTTTCTTGAAAATAATAATCAAGATTTTGGTAATTTCGTTGAACAATATTATTCTATTAACCCGACATCAGACCAATCAAAAGTTTTTGATGAATTAATTAGAAATAAAAAATTTACTTTTACAGGAACAGTTATAGAACCAATGAACCATAGGGTAGCTATTATAGCAAATAATAAGTTTAATAATGAATCTTGGACAACTTCTGTTTCAGCTACTCCTTTAGCATCTTATGTTATTTTTGTAAAAAATATAGAAGATACTAGCCAATTTTCAATTGGTGATCAAGTAGTATTTTCTGGTACTATGAGTTCTCCGGGAGCAAATTTAAGTTCCATGCATGCTCAATGGGATATGAATAACGGAGAAATAACCAAAATATAAAAAGCCTTCGGGCTTTTCTTTTACAGCTATAAGAACATACATTCGAAAGGAGAAAAACATGCAATATCAAGAATTCAAAGAATGGTTAGAAAACAATTCTAATTCAAAACATATATTTTTAACCAAATGGAAAGACTATCAAATATCAAAAAATAGTAAACGAACTGGAAAAACAAAAAAGTGGGATGATGATAAAATCATTCGTACTGGTGAAGAAGAATGGAAAAAAATTGTGGCAAATACCTATCAAAAACTTAAATCTCATTTAGGAATTCCAAAATACAACGGATATCAAGAATGGATTGATTTTATAGAAAAAAACGAGATTTTAGAATCATTTGACAACAGTATTTTAGAAATAGAATTAGAATAGGAGTTGGATTTTATGGCAATGATTAAACAATACCAGAAGAAAAATGGTGAAAAAGCGTGGTACTTCAAGACATATCTTGGTATTGATCCATTAACTGGAAAAAAGAGATATACAACTAAAAGAGGATTCAAAACACAAAAAGAAGCGAAAATCGCACTAGCTAGACTAGAAGTTTTAGCTACAGATAAAAAACTAGTAAAAGACAATAACTACACTTTTACACAAGTAAAAGATATGTGGATTGAACAATATAAACCAACAGTCAGAGAAAGTACTTACTTACGTGTTAAGTTTTTGTTTGATAAAAACATTTCAACTTTTTTTGGAAATAAAAAAATACAAAGCTATAACATAGCTTACTGTCAAGAAGCTATCAACAAATGGAAAGAACAATATTCTACCTATAAAGCTTTAAAATGTTATACATCTGCAGTTTTTGATTATGCAAAAAAAATGAACCTAATTAAAGAAAATCCTATGAAAGAAGTGACTTTTTCAAAAGGAGAACGCAAGCAAAAAAAGACTAAATTAAAATATTTTGAAAAAGAAGAATTACAAGATTTTCTTGAATGCTGTCAAAAAGACAAATTCCCTATAACTTATCCTCTATTCAGAGTTCTAGCTTTTACAGGAATACGAAAAGGTGAAGCATTAGCATTAACTTGGGACGATGTAGATTTTTTTAATAAAACACTTGAAATCAATAAAACTATCACGAGAAATTCAGATAATAAATTTATTTCTACACCACCAAAAACAAACACATCTATTAGAAAAATTTCGCTAGATGACGAAACACTAAATATTTTGAAGGCATGGAAAACTCAGCAAAAACGTTATTTACTTGCACATGGTCAACACGCTAAAACAAAGAATCAAATAATTTTTTCTTCTAAAAACAATAATTATATAGATATAACTCGGCCTAATATTATTTTATCTAGAATATGCAAAGAACATAATTTCAATGATATTACCATACATGGCTTCCGTCATACACATTGTAGCTTATTATTTGAAGCTGGTTTGTCTATCAAAGAAGTTCAAGAAAGGTTAGGACATTCAGATATTCATACAACAATGAACATATACACTCATGTGACTAAAAAACAAAAAGAAAGGTCTGCTGATAAGTTTGCGGCTTATTTAAATTTTTAAAAAGTATGGTCAAAAGTATGGTCAAAAAAAATAAAAAAAGACTAAAAACCTTAAATATCAAGGCTTTTAGTCAATTAAAAATCAATAAAATTATTTAACAGTTACAGATGCGCCAACTTCTTCAAGTTTAGCTTTTAATTCTTCAGCTTCTTCTTTAGATACGCCTTCTTTAACTGGTGCAGGAGCTCCGTCAACTACAGCTTTAGCTTCTTTCAAGCCTAAGCCAGTTGCTTCACGAACTGCTTTGATAACTTTAACTTTTTGGTCTCCAGCTGCAGTTAATTCTACAGTGAATTCTGTTTGTTCTTCAGCAGCAGCAGCGCCACCAGCAGCAACTGCAGCTACAGGAGCAGCAGCAGATACGCCAAATTCTTCTTCAATAGCTTTAACTAAGTCGTTAAGTTCTAGGATAGTTGCTTCTTTTAACTCAGCAACAATGTTTTCAATGTTCATTGCCATTATAATTTCCTCCGTTTTAGATGTTCGTATTTTTATTTATGCTATGCGGCTATTAAGCTGCATCTCCATCTTCTTTGTCTGCCACTGCTTTGACAGCGTAAGCCACGTTGCGGACTGGCGCTTGTAGTACAGATAGCAACATAGATAGAAGTCCTTCGCGGTTTGGCAATTTTGCCAATGCTGTGATTTCTTCCAATGAAGATACTTTACCTTCGATGATACCGCCTTTGATTTCTAATGCTTTTGCTTCTTTAGCAAATTCGTCCATGATTTTCGCTGGTGCTACAACGTCTTCGTTACTAAATGCAACGGCTGTAGGTCCAGTGAATACTTCGTCTAAGCCTTCTAATCCAGCTTTTTTAGCGGCACGTGAAAGGATTGAGTTTTTGATAACTTTCATTTCTACGTTTGCATCACGAAGTTGTTTACGTAAACGAGTCACTTCATCAACAGTTAAACCACGGTAGTCAACTACGACTACAGAAGCTGCTGCTGTAAATTTTTCGCTCACTTCATCAACGATTGCTGCTTTTTTTGCGATAATTGCTTCACTCATTTTTGAGTTTCACCTCCTGAATTTTGATGGAAGAGTTTTTACACTTGATCATTGACCAAGTTTGTTCATCATCTATTCACTTTGTTCTTAGTGATTCATCATGCTTCGCTTGAGAGGGAACTTCGCTCACTCTGTTCGCCAAGTATTGTTCATCATCTACTCACTTCGTTCTTAGTGATTCACAATAAAAAAACTCTATGCCACCGTAGACATAGAGGGACTATTGAAAGTATTCAATAAACGTCCTCGGTAGGAAATTAAGGCTACGCCACCTACTGTCTTCGGTACAAGTTAATTATTAACCTCAACTAGCTTAGCATGCTAAACTAGTTGAGTCAAGAATTATTTTTCAGTTGGATCAATCAACGTTCTAATTCAAGAATTAGAAAGAAGCTTGGTCTACATGGATACCAGGTCCAAATGTTGTTGTAACTGTGATATTTTTCATGTATTGACCTTTAGCTGCTGATGGTTTAGCTTTCACTAATACATCATGGATTGTTGCAAAGTTTTCAACTAATTTTTCATTGTCGAATGATACTTTACCGATTGGTACATGGATGTTTCCAGCTTTGTCTACGCGGTAAGTAACTTTACCAGCTTTTACTTCGTTAACAGCTTTTGTTACGTCCATTGTTACAGTACCTGTTTTAGGGTTTGGCATTAAGCCTTTAGGTCCTAAAACACGTCCTAGACGACCAACAGTTGCCATCATATCAGGTGTAGCAACAACTACGTCAAAGTCAAACCATCCGTTTTGGATTTTTTGAACCATGTCGTCGTCACCAACGAAATCTGCACCAGCTGCTTCAGCTTCTTTTGCTTTGTCTCCTTTAGCAAAAACTAAAACAGTTTGTGTTTTACCAGTTCCGTTTGGTAATACTACAGCACCACGAATTTGTTGGTCTGCTTTTTTAGGGTCTACGTTCAAACGGTATGCAACTTCAACAGTCGCGTCAAATTTTGCAATGTTTGTTTCTTTTGCTAAAGCTACAGCCTCGGCAACAGGATAAACTTTACTTGAATCAACTTTTTTTAATGCGTCTTGCATTTTTTTGCTCTTTTTAGCCATTTTGGTTCCTCCTTGATTGTGGTTATAACGGTTGTACCTCCCACGTGTTCTATATCTTTCAATACAGAGCCAACTGAGAAGCTACTTTCTTAGGGTGTAGCGATTATTCTACAGTGATCCCCATGCTTCGTGCAGTTCCTTCAACCATGCGCATAGCTGCTTCGATGTCAGCTGCGTTTAGGTCTTCCATTTTTAATTCAGCGATTTCTTTTACTTGATCGCTAGAAACTTTAGCAACTTTAGTTTTGTTTGGTTCGCCTGAACCTTTATCGATTTTTGCAGCTTTTTTCAATAATACTGCAGCTGGTGGTGTTTTTGTAACGAATGTGAATGAACGATCTTCGTATACAGAAATAACAACCGGAATGATTAAACCTGCTTGATCAGCTGTACGAGCGTTGAATTCTTTAGTGAATCCCATGATATTGATACCCGCTTGACCTAGTGCAGGACCTACTGGTGGAGCTGGAGTTGCTTTACCTGCAGGAATTTGCAATTTAACGATTTTTTCTACTTTCTTTGCCACGAGACATACCTCCTTAAGTCCGTGATGTGGTTAATTGGAGATGCATATTTCTCCTCCCACGTTTTCACTCATAATCCTTCGATTATCAGTCAAAATAATGCATATGACAATGCACACTGATACAGTATAGCAAATATATTCTATTTTTCAAGATTTTTTTCTGATAAATGTTTAATTTATTGCTTGAACCTCTAAAAAAAAACTAAAAATCAACAGGAAGTCCACCTCATCTTCCTTCTTTTGTGATACACTTACGCTGAAAAGAAAACAAGCGAAAATACATAAGGTATCACTACCGCTCACTCATTAGTAATTTAGAAATTTCTGCTTTCTTCTATTTAAAAATATAAAAATATTGTTCGATATATTTTCATAGCTATCATTGATGCGTTTCCTAGATTAATGCACACTTGTGAAATATTTATTTAATTTAACTAATGTAGTTTATGGTTCAAAAATGATGAGGAAACGAGTAAGTGAGCTATACACAGTTCACTTACTTTTGCTGGGGTGTTTATCTATTTTAAAGAGGTGGAAAAATGAAAGAATTAAGATATCGTAGTGTTTTTGACATTATTGGTCCAGTCATGATCGGTCCAAGCAGCTCTCACACTGCTGGAGCTGCTCGAATCGGCAAAATCGTCCGTAGTATTTTTGGGGAACAACCAGATTCTGTGGATATCTATCTTTATGAATCATTTGCAAAAACCTATCGGGGACACGGAACAGATATCGCCTTAGTTGGTGGTTTGTTAGGCATGGAACCAGATGATGAGCGTCTGGCAGATTCACTGCAGTTAGCTTATGAAGCAGGAATGGAAGTTCTCTTTGTGCCTAAGGGTGAAAAAGCTGAGCATCCTAACTCCGTTAAACTATTGTTGAAAAAAGGAAAACGGAAACTTTCAGTCACTGGTATCTCGATTGGTGGCGGAAATATCCAAATCTCGGAATTAAACGGCTTCAAAATCTCATTAAGCATGGGAACACCGACCTTTATCATCGTTCATCAAGATGTACCTGGGATGATTGCTAAAGTAACGAATATCCTTTCAGAAACAAATACAAATATCGGTACAATGACTGTTACACGAGAATCAAAGGGTGAAAATGCCATTATGATCATTGAAGTAGATGATCCACAAGTAGATGATACCATCAGTAAACTAACGCAATTACCGAAGATCGACAGCGTTAATTATTTTGATTAAAGGAGGAAGAAAGATGTTTTTCTCTATTGAAGAGTTGGTTCGCCAAGCAGAAAATTATCCTAGTGTCGCAGAATTAATGATTGCTGTTGAAATGGAAATGAGTGGTCGTCCACGGGAACAAATCATTGCAATCATGGAAAAAAACCTCAGTGTCATGGAACAATCCATCACTGAAGGAAACGAAGGTGTAACGTCTGTGACTGGAATCACTGGCGGTGATGCCCAAAAACTAGCTCGTTACTTAAAAGAAGCCGACTTTTTAAGTGGTGAAACCATTTTGTCAGCAGTCCGCAACGCTATCGCTGTCAACGAAGTAAATGCAAAAATGGGGTTGATTTGTGCCACCCCTACAGCAGGAAGCGCTGGTGTTGTACCTGGTGTTCTCATGGCTGTCCGTGACCGATTGTCTTTGACCCACGAACAACAGATTGAGTTTCTTTTTACCGCTGGTGCCTTTGGATTAGTCATTGCCAATAACGCCTCCATCAGTGGTGCAGAAGGCGGATGCCAGGCAGAAGTTGGTTCAGCAAGTGCAATGGCCGCTGCCGCCCTAGTCTGTGCAAAAAATGGCACGCCCCATCAAGCAGCCCAAGCTATCGCAATTACGCTGAAAAACATGATGGGTCTGATTTGTGATCCTGTCGCAGGCCTCGTTGAAGTCCCTTGTGTTAAAAGAAACGCCCTCGGCTCTTCTCAGGCATTCATCTCGGCAGATATGGCCTTAGCAGGAATCGAAAGTGTCATCCCACCAGATGAAGTCGTCGCAGCGATGTATCAAGTAGGTCGTCAGATGCCAGCCATCTTTAAAGAAACGGCTGAAGGTGGTTTGGCGGTTACACCGACAGCAAAACGTTTAACAGCCGAACTCTTGAATCACTAACAATAGTTTCCTTATAAAAAATGAATAGTTATTTGTTTCATGTGAGGGTGTGTTGATTTCCCTCATCTTGAGCAATAAAAAGAGGCTCTTTTAAAATCGTTTTTCGCATTTTAAAAGAGCCTTTTTTTATTGTCAAAGAGTATTTCTATTTATAAGCCATCGTAAAAACACATGATTTACACCACCTTGCTCATGTTTGCTCATTATAGAAGAACTTTTTTTCTTTTTTTTGGAAAAATAAGGTGTTAGAGAACATTCATTTTCAAATAAAACGCTTTCTTTATTTTGTACACTTGTGGTATCAAACTAAAGGAGTGATAAAAAATGAAAAACAAAAAATTAACTTGGGGCTGTTGGTGGCTTGTCCTCTCTCTTTTGTTTACCACGATACTTCCGCCTAGCATCACGGCTTTTGCTACAGAACAAACACTTCAAGCCGCACGTAAAGAAGCGACAGTGCCTTTCACGTTGCCTAATACGCTTTCGCCACTCGAAGAACCACAAAAAATAGCAGAAATAGAAAAACTTACCTTTCAAAAAGGCTTCTCTTCGTTAACGAGTCAGCGAAACGTATTTGATAATTTGATCTTAAATGACTACTTAGATTTAATGTATGGCCCAGCGTTCCTACCGTTAAGTACTCGTTTCAATCTCGCACCGATCGCACCAATTATTCAAGCGGTCACCTTAGCAGAGTTTACTACCCCGTATCTCAAACCCGGTGCACAAGAAACCGCCCTTAGTCAAGCTTATCGTCTCACACAAAAGAAGTTGTTACGACATACCCTTGCTGTTTTTGACGAAATCATTGATCATCCAGAAAATCCTACCGATTTAGACGAATTTAGCAAAATGGAAATGGCTAGCTGGATTGCTTTACAAAACCAATTTATCGATTACTTAAATGTCAGTCCCGATCTGTCAGGCTATCAACTCATCAAAACCAAAGAAAAATTGACTTTTCGACCAAAAACAACTGATGGACAAAGTTTATTAGTTTATCTAGAGAATTCGATCAATAATTACTACCCCGGGAACATCAAAATTCCACCTAGGATCGGCTCATTACAAGAAATCACGTTTGTTCCTTCGATGTGGACCGATAAGCAAGTGAATGCTACTTTTGCATTTACTGCCTATGATCATGAGAAACAAACCTACAATAACTACAGTTCTAATACGATCAATATTGCCATCGAAACAGATTTTGATACCTTCCTTAACCAAATGGACACACCTGAGACCGTACTACAGTTCTTTTTGAATCATGCAACCGTTCAAATAGGTGCGATCCCACCAACCGATGTCGATACCGTCAATCGGACAGGAAAAGACATCACTGGAGCAATGATCAAGGAACGTGACCAGCTGATCAGCCAATTTCCAGAAACATTTTATACTAATTTCTTCCGAATCGTTGCACAAGCCAATGGGCAGGATTTAGTACTCAATCGAGAGGGCGCATTTGTTTATCGCGGGACACAAACCGTTGTGCCGATGGAACAAATTACCATCGGCTATAACCAACAAGTCATCTATTCTTTACGGAAAGTCCAGAAATTTTTTGGTATTTACGCTACATACTACGCATTAGCTGATGGTCTTTATGACGAGGAACGAACCGACGCCTTACCTAAAACCTTAAATGACGACACGGTAAATGTCTTAGAAGAAATTGGTGGCAACGTCTTAAAGAACCTACCGAATTACGAAAATACCGAATTGCGCATCAAGCAATCTGAGATGAAAATTGAACCACTGGATGTGCTTTTAGTGGCCATGTGTTTGCCGTGGAGTGAGATGCGTTCCTTATTGACCACGGTCGAACGAGGAGAACTCATCGGTGCTGTTGAAGTCGAAGAAGCACAAGCCAAAACCATTTTAGCAGCAGAAGAAGAAATCCTTCTCAAAGGGTGCCCAAATAAAGGCATCGTAGAAAAGATCCAACCGACGAAATATTTTAAACGAAAAACTCTCAATCATCTAGCGGGTGAGGTCAAACCAGGCAAAGATGGTGTTCCTAATCTGTCAGGTGCGCATTCAAGACACCCAGATTTTTATAGAAAAGAAAGTGGCATTATCTACGAACCAATCGGAGAAGTAAAAAAAGGTATGCCTTATGAAGCGAAAGTAAAATACGCAGGAAAATATAAAGAAGCTAATTCTACTGTCTTTCCCGATGATTGGGATGCAGAAAAAATCATGAAAGAAGTCGAACAAATTATTTCCGAAACGACCTTTAATGGCACCGGAAATAAACCATTCAGCGGAAAAGCAAGCAACGGTCTTTTTGAGATCCAAGGTCATGTTAACATCAAAGAAAATGGAAAAATAACGATTTCCACCGTCTATCCTCTTGTAAAAAAATAGAAAAAAGTTGGGACTTTGCTTACTCTAAGTCCCAACTTTTTTGATAGCGCCTTATTTCTGTTTGAAATTCTGCAGGAGTATATAGATGTCGCCAATAATACTTATTATAAATTTTAAACGTATGAAGGATTTTTAGGATTTCTGCCGTCAATTCTTGAGATAGTCCTAAGTATTCCGTGCTAGGGATTCCTCCTCGAAAATAGTCCCTATGGTACCCATAACCTAAGGAATAAGGGGTTGAAGCATATAAGATCGTATCCTCATAATAGACGGTATACTCTGTATCTGCTAGCCCCGCTCGTGGATCATCAGGATCATCCTCTTCTGGATCAAAAGGACACTCGGATAAAAACAGCCCATCTTCTGGGCCAAAATCAATAAAGTCCTCATGGTAGACCACGGACAAGTGCGGATCAAGCTCAGCTAATTCTTGAGCCATTTGTTCTGTGGTTCGTCGGACAAATTCAGGGTCTCGTTGTTTTGGATCAATAAAAAGGAGTGTGCGCGCCTCGTTATTTGTTTTTTCGGGGATCAAGGATACTCTACTATTGATTTTATTGATTTCTGCTTGAAATTGGGTTACTGAATAAAGATCCCGCCAGTAATGAAGATTTTGGATCTGATAATCATGGATGAGCGATAAAATCTCAGGATCAATACGTCTCATCAAAGACCAAAAGGGATCTTTATCTCTCCCTTTTCTCGTATAAGTTTTATCTATGACCTCACTATACGGTGTGATCACATAAATAGGAAACCCATTTAATCTCAAAACATATTCATAGTAAACAAAGTGTTCCATTGGATGATTCGGCACTCGTGGATCCCAATAAAGTGGAGCTAATTGGGGAAACACTTCTGGGCCATAATCAACAAAATCATCAAAATGTTCTAGTGTTAATCGTTCATCAATTGCTTGGAATTGCTTGGTTAATTTAGCAGTCATTTCTTGAATATCTTTTTGTGGTCTTCGTTGAGGATCAGGGAAAAAAACTCTCATGCTCATTTACTCCTTTCGCTAGCTTCTATCTTTTATTATTTCATAGAAAATGCTGAAACACGGGTACATTTTTCCTTATTTTTCGAAAAAAAAGTTCCTTAGAGGTTGAGCTAAAAACATTTATTATCCAAAGATTAGAAGGAAATTCTCGAAGGCGCTACTTTTGCATCTCTGTTTATTCGTTTTTATACATGCTAAAGAGCTCGGGACGACCTTTTTGTCCCAAGCTCAGCGACTATCGAATAATTAGAGGTTACTGGACTGATCTTCGTAACAAGCGCTACTTTTCTAAAAAATAGAAAGCGACTGAAAATCCAACATGCCATTCCTGCCGATTGCCATAGTTTTTTTATGATATATCAATAGTTTAAAAATATATTTATATACTTTAACAACCTATTTTTTTCATTAGTCGATGTTCCAAAGAAACTGGCGCGTGAGGGCATCAACTTCTTTATTCTCATGAAGCATACTATGCGTTACGTTCTCCCCTGTGATCACTTTTTCTTCCACTTGATTTCCATGTTGCTTCAATAACGCATACACTGCTAAAGCGCTGCTTAATGACACCGTCCCATCACTTAAATCCGTCTCACTCACTTGTCCTGCAATCAGCAGGATTTGTGTAGTGGTTGGCACATTGCCAATAAGTCGTTGGTAGTCTTGATAACGACTAGAAGCTATCGCTGGACCATTAGCTAATTCATCGCTGATACTTTGCCCATTATTTTCTTCAAAGTCATTGAATGGTGCGGCAATTGCCACGAATTTATCCACTTTAGGCAACGTTTGATCTTGTCCATAAGTAGCTAAATACCGAAGACCACTGACGCCCCCCATTGAATGTCCTACCAGATTCACTTGATTGATTCCATACGTCTGTTGCAAATAACTTAAGCAGTCTTTGATCCATTCTGTTTGGTTCCATTCATTATTTTTATTATCTACAAATAGAACTTGGATCATTGGATTATCTGCTTCTTTTGAAAGTTCTCCTTCTGCCTGTACATTGCCATTGACATCAACCGTCAATGTTAATTCTTTTTTACCACTCTCTGATGATTCCAGGCGCTGGATCATTCCTTTGAATGAATTAACTGTCCCACTATATCCATGGAAAAACAAAGTAGGGGTAGTCGATTGCGTTTCCTTTTCTTTCGTTGCTTGCGTTGTTTCAACTGTTTTAGCAGCTTCAGACGACTGACTTGTTTCTTTTGTCTGACAGCCACTTATAAAAAGAACACTGACCATCAATAAAAAGCCGACGATTCCAGACTTTCTCCAATTTTTCATTGTTTCTCCTTTCTAATTTGATCGATTCTCTGACTAGCATTCTCAATTTTCCACTGACAAATCGGCTCAAATTCCCAACCTATATTAGTGGTTATTCGTGAACGACTTGAAAAAATAAACCGAAATATTGCAAAAATAGGTTAAACAATTTTTGCAAATCTCGGTTTCAATCTTTTAGTCGTGATGCTATCTGATCGTCGCATGGATTTCTATTTAAAAATCCATCCTCAGATAGTTGAATACTTAGTCGATTTTATCTACTTGTTCAAAATCAAGTTCAGTACTTGTTTCACGACCAAACATATCAATATTAACTTTTAGTTTTTCTTTTTCTTCATCTACTTCAGTTACTTGACCTTCTAAGCCTGCAAAAGCACCTTCGATGATCTTGATTACTTCGCCAACTTCGATCTCTAGATCTGTTTGACGAAGACTCATACCGATTGAACGTAAGATGTGACTTACTTCTTCTGGCAATAATGGAGCTGGCTTACTACCTGCACCATGTGACCCTACAAATCCTGTTACACCAGGTGTATTACGTACAACATACCAAGAAGCATCTGTCATAATCATTTCTACTAAGACATAACCAGGAAATGTTTTATGAACGATTTCTTTTTCTTTTCCGTTCTTTACTTCTTTCTCAGTTTCTTCAGGAACAACTACACGAAAAATAAAGTCAGCCATTTTCATACTTTGCGCACGTGATTCGATATTTGCTTTTACTTTGTTTTCATAACCAGAGTATGTATGTAGTACATACCAATTTTTTTCAAAAGATTCCATTAAAGGCTCCTCATTTCGTTGTAAAATAAAAAAACCCCAGTTTCCCGAAGTTTTTCTTCACGTTGATTATAGCACGATATCCTTGCTTTTACTAGCGACTTATTTTAGTAAGTAAGCAAATAAGCTTTGGATCGCTGTGTCCATTACGAAAAACATCACACCAAAGATAATTGATGTTTCAATGACAACTAGTGTGTCTTTGCGTAATTGTTTGCCACTAGGCCAAGTCACTTGTTTCATTTCATCTTTTACACTTTTAATGAATTTCATTGCGGGCCCTCCTGTCCTCTATTTTGTTTCTTTATGTAATGTGTATTGATTACAATATTTACAAAATTTATTGATTTCCAAACGTTCGCCACTTTTTCCTTCACTAACCGATTTGGTATAGTTTCTAGAACCACAAACGGAACAAGCTAATGCTGCTTTCTTCTTTGCCATCCGCTCCTACCTCCTCACTGAAAATCAAAATTATACTCATTTACAGTATCATGGAAAAGATTTTCTGTCAATTCGAGATTGAATAACCTATTGTTTTATAATTAATTATGATATGATTAATTTGAAATTAAGTAAAAATGAGATACATGGAGGTAACTTTATGCTACTAAAAACACTCGTATATAAGAAAAAAGATTTAACAACTGTCACAGAAACTAGTACCTTGGAAGAAGCCTTAGCGATTCTAGAATCCTCTGGTTATCGTTGTGTGCCAATTTTAGATGCTTCAGGAAATATTTTCCGTGGAAATATTTACAAAATGCACATTTATCGTCACAAAGCGAATGGTGGAGATATGACTTTACCCGTCACCCACCTCTTGAAAAATGCAACAAAATTCATTTATTTAGATACTTCATTCTTTAAAATATTTTTTACGATCAAAGAGTTGCCTTATATTGCTGTTCTTGACAATGACAATCATTTCTACGGTATTTTGACCCACAGTACATTGCTAAACATGCTTTCACAATCTTGGAGCGTAGAACAAGGCAGCTATGTTTTAACGATTGCTTCTACTGGAAAACAAGGAGATTTAGCTACGATCGCTAAAATCATCGCAAAACATAGTAGTATCGCAAGTTGCATCACGTTAGATATTGAAAAAGAAGAATACATCCGTCGTACACTAATCACGTTACCTGCACATACAGATCAAAAAGTTTGCGACACGATCGTGAACCATCTTGAAAAGAAAAATTACAAAGTGATCGAAATCGAAAATTTACAAAACCCTGAATAAATGTGTAAAGGATCAGTCAACTTTACGATAGAAAAAACATACTAAGATTAGAGACTGGGACAAAACTTGTCTCAGTCTCTTCTAGTATCTCTAAAAACGAATAAACGGTGTTCAAACATCAGCTCCTTGAAATAAGCCTGAATTTTTCAAAACAAGAGAAGCTGTTTCAAAAAATTCTTTCTTATTGTCATCAGAGCTACCCGATGTTTTCACGACCTCTGATTCACGGTGTTCAAGAAGCAACTCCTCAACAATAAGCGATGATTTTCTAAAATATGAGGAGCTATTTTAAAAAATCCTCTCTTATTCGCTCGGAGCTAAACGCTTCTTTCACAACCTCTAATTTTGCGTAAATAAAAACAGTAGCTAAAGATGAATTTCTTTTAACTACTGTTATCCCTTTTTATAAATATATTTTAACTGATTAACAGGTTTTCCTCTATCTACCTATTGATCGCTATACTCTTTTTTCAAAGTCTAGGGAACGATCCAAGTAATACATCAATGGTGCAGAAATAGCCATAATGATGAACTCACTCAAAGCTAGCGTACCGTAAGTTGTCCAAAATGCTTGTCCACCAGTTGGTACCAACATGTACGCAATCAATCCCATACTAATTGTAAAGAAAAGCGTATTTAATGCTAATCTTATTTTGACATTCTTTACTTTATTTTGTAGCAAAGCAGTCAACCCCAATGAAATCAAGGTTTGTCCCCCACCATAGACCACATCTAATATACCAAAACCAAAAAATGCGTTATAGACAATGACGCCACCTAACACGCCCCAAAGTAATTTCCGGTTGAAGACTACTAAGTGATTCAAGCTTTCAGAAATACGAAATTGAATAGGTCCAGAAGAGACTGGTGCCACTAAAATCGTAAGTGCCAAATACAAAGCCATAATGATTCCATTTACTACAACGACCATCAATCGTTGGCGTTCCACCGTTTTTTGCATAAAATATTCCTCATTTCTCCTAGTTTTTTTAATGCGGGATGGTTGATGAACCGCAGCTGTCATAAGCAAGGATTCATTATAGCAGATATCCCCGCGATTTGAAACTGCTCCTACAAAAAACGTTCTCTAAATATAAGTCTTTTGCTTCCATGCTATTTATTCAAATCAGGGTGAACTTTACCTCTTATTTATGCACGGTGCTTTTTCAAAATTCCTCTTCTCTGCTATAATAGCCAAGGATAAAAAATAATGTTTGTTTTCTTAGTTTCGCTAAGACACAAACCATGTAAAATTAACGATAGAAGTTTCAGTTGCTTGTTCACTAAATGACTAAGCAAAAAATAGTTTGATCATTTTTTCTATTTTAATGAATGAGTGGAATGAGTGAGATTTACTCATCTTCTGAATCAGATGCAGGAGGTAAAAATGAATTTCCATTATTACTTATTGATCAATCCAGCTGCTGGAAGTGGTGCTGGTAAAAAAGTAGCAGAAAAAATGATTCCGCTATTTGCCGAAAAAAAGCTTCACTATTCGATCCAATACAGTGAGTATCCAGGGCATGATGCTAAAATTGCCAAAGAGTTAGCGAAAGAAACATTAGTTGAATGGACAGACGAACCACAAGAAAGCGAGTCTGAATTTCCCCTACTCGTGATCATCGGTGGTGATGGCACACTGCATCAAGTGTTAAATACCTTTTATCAACTAGATGTGGCATTTCCAGTAGCCTATATTCCCGCAGGCTCTGGCAATGATTTCGCTCGAGGGATTGGGTTACCTAGAAATGCCGAGAAAGCATTAGAAAATATCCTAAAGACGAACAAACCTCAAGAAATCAACCTCTTAACTTACGAGGAAAAAGTGAGTGACAAACAAGGTGTAGTAGTAAACAATTTTGGCATTGGCTTAGATGCGGCAATCGTCCATGCTACAAACCACTCTACTTCAAAAACAAAATTAAATAAATATAATTTAGGTTCTTTTGCTTACCTATTTTCTATCCTACGTGTCTTTTTTTGGCAAAAAGGGTTTCCAATCTTAGTGGACATTGGCGGAAAACAAATCAGTTTTGACAAAGCCTTTTTATGTACTGCAACGAACCATCCTTATTTTGGTGGCGGTGTAGCGATTGCGCCGACAGCAGAAATTGCCAAACCAACGATCGATCTAGTTGTTGTTGAACGAGTGAATTTATTCAAAATCTTGGGAATCATCTTCTTATTACTACAGAAAAAGCAAATGAAATCAAAAAATTTCCATCATTTTACTACTAGCAAATTGCGCATACTATCAACTGTTCCTCAGTATGGTCAAGAAGATGGTGAAGATAGCCAAAAACAACCTTTTGATTTGCAATTAGCTACCAAAAAGCAACTGTTTTGGTGTAACGTGTCACATTGATTTTGCCTATTTTATATACATTTTCTTCCATGGGTAAGATAACCCCATAAAAAGAGATGTAGATATTGAAGAGACCGCAAAAGTCAGACTTGTTGGGCTAACTTTTGCGGTCTTTATCTATCTCTTGGCTCTTAAAAAATAAGTAACATTCTCATTAGGAGCGATTCAAGTGAGCCTGAGCCAAAACTTGCCTCAGGCTCTTCTACCTATCTCTAAAAACGAATAAACGGTGTTCAAACATCAGCTCCTTGAAATAAGCCTAAATTTTTCAAACCATGAGAAGCTGTTTCAAAAAATTCTTTCTTATTGTCATCAGAGCTACCCGATGTTTTCACGACCTCTGATTCACGGCGTTCAAAAAGCAACTCCTCAACAATAAGCGATGATTTTCTAAAATATGAGGAGCTATTAAAAAAATCCTCACTTATTCGGAGCTAAACACTTCTTTCACAGCCTCTGGCTCCATCCCAATCATTGGATCAATCCACTGTTTTTCAATCGCTTCGGTTGTTAAAATATATGTTTTTGGTAGTTGCTCTGTTGGTGCTTCTTCCATCACTTTTGATTCGACAGACGTTTCGGTTGTGTCTTGTTCTACTGATAAAGTAAAGAGATCATCGCCAACATTTCCCTCCGTTGAATCTACGGCATTTTCTTGAGTGGCTCGTTGACTTGTCTCTGCTTTTACGGGATGAGCAGTTTCTCCCGCCTTGGTATAATTTCCTTCTTCAAAAGGATCATTACCTACAAGGGAATCTTCATAAGCGACAAGTTTCGTTCGTGTAACAAGACTCATACTGTCATTTTCTTCGATCCGTTTCTTCAATGTCGTCATTCGTCTAGCCGATTCATTCGCAACGCAAGTAACGTAAGCTTGTTCTTCCCCTAGTAGAATCAATAGTTCTTTACTTCTTGTGACAGCCGTGTAGAGAAGATTTCGTTGCAACATCCGTTGGTACTGATGAACCATCGGTAAAATGACCATCTTAAATTCGCTTCCTTGAGATTTATGGATCGAGCAACAATAAGAAAGGGTGATTTTATTCCATTCATTGCGTTTGTAAGTCACTTCATTCGCATCAAATTGAATCACTAATTCATCCACTTTATCTTCTGAATCTTTCGCTAACACGATTCCCGTGATCTCACCCATATCACCATTAAACACATTGAGTTCAGGTGTGTTCACTAATTGTAATACTTTATCACCGATTCGATAAACAGTCTCATTCCAGTGGACTTCTTTCCGCCCTGCACCTCCAGGGTTAAAAATCGACTGCATCATTTTGTTTAACGCATCGATTCCAGCTGGTCCACGGTACATTGGCGCCAAGACTTGGATATCTTGTGCAGTGAAGCCTTTATTTTTGGCTTTTTCAACAATCTTTGCGATTAAAGGTTCGATACTATAGGCATCGCTTCGAAAGAAAGAACGATCTTTTTGGTTTTGCAAAAAATCACTTGGTAAATGACCTTCTTTGATTTCATGAGCAAGGGGGATAATACTCGATCCGTCTCCCTGCCGATAAATTTGATTCAATTCCACTTTCGGGATTTGGTCAATTCCTAATAAATCATGCAAGACTTGTCCCGGTCCGACAGAAGGTAATTGATCTTTATCTCCTACTAAAATCACTTGCATGTTGGTAGGGATGGCTTTAAATAGCGTATTAGCTAGCCATGTATCGACCATCGACATTTCATCGATGATCAACAACCCACCTTCTAATTCTTTCGTACTTACTGAAGGAGATTTTTCTCGACCATTCAAACCTAGTAGTCGATGGATCGTGCTGGCAGGTAATCCTGTCGTCTCATTCATTCGTTTGGCTGCTCGACCAGTTGGTGCAGCCAGTAGAATCGGAAAAATTTCTTGGGTATATTTGTTTGGATCTAATTCTAAGCCATTTAATTCTGCAAACAAGTTGACGATCCCATTGATAACTGTTGTTTTCCCTGTGCCGGGACCCCCAGTTAAAATAAATAAAGGTGATCGGATTGCTTCCGAAATTGCTTTTTCTTGCGATTCTCCATATTGGATACCAAATATTTTTTCAATTCGCCGAATGTTTTTCTGCACTTCTTTTTCGTCATAGTTGATTTCTTTTTTTCGACTAAGTAACCGTTGAATCGAGTTACCGATCCCCCATTCTGAGAAATACAGACTATTTTCATAGAGATTGGTTTCTTCTTGTTGGATCTTACCTTCTTCCACAAGTTGAATAATGACCGTCGCTACTTGATCAGGTTGGATCTCAATTGGTCGACTGGTTTCCAGAATTTTGATTGTTTGATGAAGAAGCGTTTCAGCTGGTACATATGTATCGCCAGTTTGAACAGCATGTTGAAAAATCTGATGTAAAACTGCAGCTCGAATCCGTCTTGGTGAATCAGCCGCGATCCCTAATTGTTCTGCAAGATTATCTGCTCTTTTAAAGCCGATCCCTTCCACATCTTCGACTAACTGATAGGGATTTTCCTGGATGATATCTAAAGCTTCATTTTTATATGCTTGATAGATACTAAAAGCTAACTGACTACCAAAGCCATAACGATTCAAGCCCATGATCACTTGATCCATCCCATGGTTCAAACGAATCGTCTCAACGATCATATCTCTTTTGGCCTGATTCAAGCCTGCGATTTGTTCTAATACGGACGGCTCTTCGATGATTTTTTCAATCGCTTCTTCACCTAGTTGCTCCACGATCTTCTCAGCTGTTTTCTTGCCAATCCCAGGAAATTTTTCACTGGATAGATAACCCACGATCCCGTTGACTGTTGTTGGTTTCTCCTGCTCATAGCGTTCAACCTTTAACTGTCGCCCATATTTAGGATGATCGACTAATTCGCCGTAAAAACGATAAAGTTCATTTTCTTGGATCTCACCAAAGCTTCCAGTGACCACAATTTCTTTTTCACGATAGTCAGCTGTTGTTTCAGTGAGCCGAACCAACAGTACTTTATAAAAATTACTTGGATTTTGAAAAAAGATTGCGGCAACTGTACCAACAAAATAAGGCATTTCTTCTGGCTGCATCTTGCCGCCTCCTTTCCAATTAGAGTAATGGTTCTGGTTTTGTCTCTTTTCCTAAAAAGTCAATTTCGTTCCAAACTTTTAATTCATAAGGCAACAAATTGTTGGGTTCTCCTGTTTCTAAAATCGTCAAACTACTATTATATAAGCCACCCATTTCTCTTAGTTGACTCAGTTTTTTTCCTGTCAACCATTGGATCGCCGCAGTTAATGATGCCCCATGCCCAACAAACAAGATCGGTCCATCATGTAAAGCAACGGCATCAGCCACAACTGTTTCAATACGAGTAATGGCACATTCGATCGCTTCTCCTTTAAAAGGTGTCGGATCATAACGATCTAAGTGGTTACGTAGATTGGGAAGGTTTTCAGGATATCGTTCGTACATTTCATCAATTGATTGACCTTCTAATTCTCCTAAACCCAATTCTCTTAATTTATCAGTATAAATAATTTCGACTGGATGCGCTAATTCTTGGTTGATCCCTTCGGCTGTGTCACGGGCACGCTTAGCGGTACTTGAATAGATTGCTTTAAATGGTACATACTTCACTTTTTTACCAAATGCTTTGATTTCCTCATAGCTTTCAGGTAAAAGTGGTGAGTCGCCTTGGCTTCCTTGAAAACGGCGTTCGAGATTCCATTGTGTTTTTCCATGTCGGGTAAAATATAATTCCATTTATATCGGACTCCTTATAGGCTCATTTAGACAAAGATGATGCTACTATTTTATAAAATTTGTTCCTTAAAAACAAAGAACTCCTTCAATAAAAAGTCCTTGTGATTATTCGTATTGAATCAGAATACTTGGAAAATGACCTCTTGATAAACGGTATTTTCCAAGTTGATTCTGTGCATTAAGTCCAAACCAAGTAAAACATGAAAAGCTGTTTTTCTTTGTTTCTCCTTAATGCTTGAATCAGAGCACTTGGAAAATGACCTCTAGTCTAGTTTATCATTTTCATAATGGTGCGTTAACTCTAAATTAGGAAATCCTTGTTGGCGCAATGCTTCATAGACGATCATTGCAGCCGTATTTGAGAGATTCAATGAACGGACATGTTCGTCATTCATTGGGATTCTTAAACATTTTTCTTCATTTTCACGCATAAATTCTTCAGGTAATCCTGTTGTTTCCTTGCCGAATAAAAAGAAATGGTCTTCTCCATCAGCGAAATTTTCGTCACTATATACTTTATGGGCAAACTTCGATACCAAATGAAGTTTACGTTCCCCTAAATAAGCCATAAAAGCATCTAAATTTTGATGATAGGTAATATTGACATCGTTCCAATAATCCAATCCTGCACGTTTTAGATGTTTATCATCTGTTGAAAATCCTAACGGTTCAATCAAGTGCAAGGGCGTATTGGTTGCTGCACAAGTTCGGGCAATGTTTCCAGTATTTGCTGGAATCAATGGTTCAAATAAAACGATATGGTTCATTAAGATCCATCCTCTCATCTATATGTTAACTAACTAGTAGTGATTTTGGCATAAAAAAAAACGTATCAACTCGGTGTCAGTCACTGCGAGTCGTTACGTTAGTGAAGCTCTTCTCACTAACTTTTATCAGAACAGGAACCTGATAAAAACCAATGAAAAAACAACTTGTCGTTACTATATCATCAACAAACTCTTTTTGCAACCTTTAGAAATGAATAATTTCATTGCAATCGTTTTCTCTTATTTCCTTTTAATAATTCTACGTCAATTGTAATCTTTTTCAAAGGATTCTGGTACACACGCTCTTTGACGTCTTGACTGACTTGCCATTCGAGCGGAGACATCGCTAACAAATCTTGCCGATTTTTTTCTGGGATATCAAATTCGTAGGTAACACGCCGACGTTCAGTCAATTCTAGGGACTCCGCAAACTTAGCCACCACTCGTTCATTTGAATACTGTTGTTTCTCAGGCTGGTCTGGATAAAACGCTTGGCGTAATTCTTTTAAATAATCTTGTTGCGGAACGATTTTCAAGACTTCCCCATCATCGGTTAGCACACGTTGAAATTCTTTATAGTGAGAAGGCGAAAAAATATTTAGAATTGTAGTAAATGTTTGGTCTTCAAAAGGAAGATTGGTTAAATCTGCTACACACCAAAACGCCTCGACCGGCTGAGCAGTAGCCGCATAAACACCTTCTTTAGAAAGATCAAAACCTACGGCCTTTTTCAATGGTTGCAGTCGTGCTAATTCATTTAAAAAGCTTCCTTCGCCACAGCCAACATCTAAGACCTCTGATCCCTGCGATACTTGTTGTGCTAACAAGTCGATCACAGGCTGATACATCCCTGCTTGGATCATTCTACGTCTGGGATCAAACATACTCTGATCATATTCCGTTTTTACCCCATGAGATAAAAAGTAAAGCGTGCCTTTTTTGGATAAGTCGAAGCGATGGTTCTGATGACAAACCAAACCGTTCTCAGTGACTGCTACTCCAGCATGGCAAAGTGGGCATCGGAACAACTGTTGATTTCCCTTTAAAAATTGGCGACCTTGATCAATTTTTTTTAACATTTTTTTTGCTCATTTCTTGTTTTAATCGTTGAATATTGCTTTATTCCCTTTTCATCTTACCGTTAGAAGAAAACTTTAGCAACTACAAAAAATATGGTACAATTTTAGAAGAAGAAGGCGAATGATAAAGGAGCAGGCAAATGATCAAAGAATTTTGTGCAGAAAATTATACTTCCATTCCTCTAGCAATTGCTAAGGGAGCGAACCGGATCGAATTATGCGATAACTTAGCTGCTGGCGGAACCACACCTAGCACCGGAGTGATCGAAGAAGTTTTAAGCTATGCCAATGAAAAAGAAGTACCTGTAATGACAATTATCCGACCACGAGGTGGCGATTTTGTCTATAATGATATTGAATTAAAGATCATGCATACTGATTTAATCGAAGCGAAGAAATTAGGTACAGATGGCGTAGTTATAGGCTGTTTGACTCCTTCAAATTGGATTGATGAAGAGGCAATGGAATTATTGATCGAAACCTCAGAAGGACTACAAATCACGTTCCACATGGCTTTTGATTGTATCCCGCAAGAACGGCAATTTGAAGCGATTGATTGGCTGGTTGAACACGGTGTAGACCGGATTTTAACTCATGGTGGAGATGCGAACGCACCAATTGAAGCCAATTTTGACCATTTAAAAAAATTGATTGCTTATGCTGACGGACGTCTGATCATCTTACCTGGTGGCAAGATCGATTACAAAAATGCAGAACATGTTGCCAAAGAACTAGGCGTGAATGAAGTTCATGGAACAAAGATCGTTTCATTCGACTAAAATTTTTCTAGTAATAATAAAAACGTAAGAAGCAAGTTGATTACTTTGCTCCTTACGTTTTTTATTTTTATCACA
The DNA here is from genome assembly GCF_040887305.1 of Enterococcus sp. C57. Lineage (NCBI taxonomy): Bacteria > Bacillati > Bacillota > Bacilli > Lactobacillales > Enterococcaceae > Enterococcus > Enterococcus sp. C57. Next base: position 26,220 of record NZ_JBFOFP010000011.1, read on the forward strand.
GACTTGTTGCACCATCTCAAAAGGAATGGCTACATAAAATACCCCATAAACAATGAAGCGATGTTGAAATAGATCAAGACACTAGTCAAATCACTCAAGGTGGTAATAAAAGGACCACTAGCCACGGCAGGATCAAACCCTAAGCGATCCATCAACATCGGAATCAAGCTTCCTGCCAAGTTGGCTACAGTAATCGCAAATAACATGGCAATCCCAATCACAAAGCCTAAAATAAAGTTATGCTTCCAAATTCCTACAATCAAAAAGATCGTCAAGCCAGTGATTGCCCCTGTCACAAGTCCTGTGAGTACTTCAGCTAGAATCAAACGGACAAAACCAGCATCTTTGTCGTCAGAAACAGCCAAACGGCGAACTGCAACCGCCAATGATTGGGTGCCAGCATTCCCCGCAGTTCCGGTGATCAACGAAATGAAGACAGCTAAAATACTTGCTTCACTCACCAGTTCTTCGTAATGGCTGATCAACGAAGCCGTAGACATCCCTAAAAATAATAAGGTGATCAACCAAGGAAGACGTCTAGCAGCTGACTTCACGGGATTTTCATTGATTTCCTCAACATTGACCCCTGCCAAACCAGAGTAATCACTTGCAGCCTCATCATCAATAACATCAATAATATCATCAACTGTTACGATCCCAAGTAGATGGTCATCGTAATCTGTTACGGGTAATGCTAGAAAGTCATAATCACGAAAGGTTTGCGCGACATCTTCTTGGTCATCCCCCACATGGACGGATAACACACGTTCGCTCATCAAGTCAGAGATCATTGCATCATCATCATTAACGATCAAATCCCGCAATGAAATAACTCCAACCAATTTTTCTTCTTGATTGACGACATAGATATAGTAAATGGTTTCAGCTACATCTGCTTCGTTTTTTAAGACATACATCGCAGAACGAACCGTTTGATTCGCCACGATCGAAACAAATTCTGTCGTCATGATCGCGCCAGCTGTTTCATCTTCATAGTGTAACAACTCTTTGATTTCACTAGCATCGTCAGCAGTCATTAAACTTAAATATTTAGCGACTTGTTTTTTATCTAAGGTATTTAGCAAATCTACCGCATTATCGGTATACATCTCTGAAAGCATTTCTGCAGCATAACTCGGACGCATTTCAGCTAAATACTCTTTCATATATTCATTGTCTTCTTCAATCACATCAAACATATCTGCCAATTCTTTAGGAGATAAGTAGGAATAGATCAGTTGACGATCCTCTTCGTTCAGAGATTGATAGAATTGCCCCTGCTCGTAAATATGCATTTCCAGGAAACTATTTCTAAATTCCTGTAGGTTATTTTCTCTTAAATCCTGTAGTAACTGGGCAAATCGTTCCTCTAGTTCTTGATTTTCATCCAACTCTATCTCACCTCACCCTAACTTTCAAAATGCTGGAGAACAGTCGCCATATCTTTAGCCAAAGGCTGTTTAAATTCCAATCGTTCCTGTGTAAAAGGATGATCAAAACGCAGGTCGTAACAATGTAAAGCTTGTCTTGCTATTCCAAGATCCATACGCCCACCATACATTTCATCTCCTAATAGCGCACAGCCAATTTCTGAAAAATGAACTCTGATTTGATGGGTTCTCCCCGTATGCAGTTGGATATCTACCAAAGCAACCTCTGCGGTGTTTTTCGTTAACCAATATTCGGTTTGTGCGCTTCGCCCAGCTGTCGAAACCATCCGTTTCAGTAAAGAAGATTGGTCTCTCGCAATTGGAAGGTCAATCCAGCCGTGGGGTGCCAATTTAGTTATTTCGCCACTCACAAGTGCTTGGTATTTCTTCACAAATCGTTTTTCTCGAAGCTGTACATCTAACTTTGCATGAGCAAAGCCATGTTTGGCAAACAACATCAACCCAGAAGTATCCCGATCTAGTCTTGTCACCACATGAATGACTTGATTTTCGTAACCTTGTCGTTTGTAATAAGCTTTTACTCGATTAGCCATCGTATAGTTTGGATGATATTGTGCTGGAATCGAAGAGACGCCAGCTGGTTTATTCACAACTAAAAGATGTTCATCTTCGTAAACGATCTCGATCGGTGTTTCATCTAAAAGCACCGTTTCATGTTCGCCTTCTGCTGGAATGACAATCGTTACCTTATCATTGTACGATAGAGAAAACAAGACATTTTCAGTTTGACCATTTACTTTGATCTCGCCACCTTGAAATTTGATTTTCGCTAACAAACCTTTAGAAATTCCTTTTTCTTTTAAAAAATATTTTATCTGCTGCGGATGATTTTTTTCATACGTCCACACAAATTCCATGTTATCCCTCACCAATAAAGGAATCTTTTACACGATGCCAAAAATGCATATGGCGATAAGAAGCAAAATGAATTCGCTCTTTTGCAATGCGATAATAGATGGAACGAATATTCGATTCCTTAATATCCAATTGGTCGACTGTAACAAGATAATCCTCTGTATTTTCTAATTTGATTTCCAGCCATTCGTCTTGTGCGATGACCATAGGCGAACCGAGTGTACGAAAGACTCGATTATTTAATGAAGCAATTTCAGTTAACTGAAAGGCATTGATACTCGGATGAATAACTGCCCCGCCGATACTTTTATTATAAGCGGTTGAACCTGTTGGCGTAGACACAGCCAATCCGTCCCCTCTGAAACTTTCAAACAATTCATTTTTGATATATACATCGGCAACCATCGTCCGATTTGATCGTTTAATCGTGGATTCATTCAAAGCCAAGAAATGTTTTGCCGGCTTATCATCTAAATAACTGATCTTTATATCGAGCAAAGGATAACTTACACTTTGTTCTTGATTGGTCTGTAAGCTATTGACTAATTCTTCCAATTCATAGTCACGCCAATCCGTATAAAAACCTAAGTGCCCTGTATGGACCCCTAAAAAACGAACTTCATTTAATAGATGGCTATACTTGTGGAAAGCGGACAATAACGTCCCATCACCACCTACGGAAATCACTAAATCAGGGCGTTGTCCGTCGATTTGAATAGCCGATTGTGTCAAAAGAGCTTTCAATCGTTCGGTAACTTCAATTGTTTTCGCTTCTTGGTTATGAACGATCGCTACTTTCATCCGTGACCTCCTCTTTTTTCTCTCGATTTAATACGGTACGATAGTAAACGTCATCTCGTTTTCCTCTTCCATGGGAAAATAGACGTTGAGCTTCTTGGATTTCTTCCCGAATATTGGACATTTCTTCGTCCAATTGATAAGCCGCTTCTGCCGCACGTTGGAGTCTTTCACTCATTTCTTCAGGAAACACGCCTTGATATTTATAGTTCAATGAATGTTCGATTGTCGCCCAAAAGTTCATAGCTAACGTCCGGATTTGAATTTCAGCTAAAATTTTCTTTTCGCCACTGATCAACTGAACAGGATACTCAATCACTAAATGATACGAACGATACCCACTGGCTTTTTTATTTGTAATATAATCTCTTTCTTGAATCACTTTCATATCTTTTCTTTTACGAATGATATCTACTACTTGGTGGATATCTTCTACAAACTGACACATGATTCGTAATCCAGCAATATCAGACATTTCTTCTTCTAAACGGCTCATCGGAATATGACGCAGCTGTGATTTTGTCACAATGCTATCGACTGGTTTGACTCGTCCAGTAACAAACTCAATCGGAACATGTCGGTTTTGTTCTCTGAATTGCTTACGGATCCCGCGTAACTTTACTTTTAATTCTGATACTGTTTGTTCATACGGTGCTAAAAACTCTTCCCAATCTCGTTCCATCGCTGATCCCTCTACTTCGTTAACATTCTTTTCTATTTTAACATATAAATGAAGTTTTTTTGTACCTCTCGGCTTTTTGTATTGACCAAAAAGGAAAAATTAGGCAGAATGAATGAAAGGGGCGATCATTATGTCTGAAATGTTAGAAATTGAATACAAGTCCATGCTGACGCAACAAGAATATACTCAATTGATCCAGTATTATCAACTAAAACCAGAAGATTTTACGGTTCAAACGAATATCTATTTTGATACACCAGATGGACAGCTAGCACAAAAAAATTGTGGATTACGCATCCGATTACTTGAAGATCGGGCAGAATATACACTAAAAACACCTGCAAAAGAAGGAAAACTTGAAACCACTGATACTTTAAGCAAAGAGGAAGCACTCTCTTTCATTGAGCAACGTCAATTGCCACGTCAGGGTGCTGTTTTTCAAAAATTGTTAGAATTGGCTGTTCCTTCGGATGAATTGGGCAAAATTGGAGACATTACTACCAAACGTGCGGAATTTCACATTGAGGAAGGTCTTTTAGCGATTGATGAAAGTTTTGGAGAACAATTACATGATTTTGAACTGGAGTTAGAAGTATCTGATGCTACTCTTGGTAAATCTGCTTTTTTAGCGTTTTTGGAAAGACATTCTTTCCCTTATCGACCAGCTAAAAATAAAATTCAACGGATGCTAGCAGCGAAAAATTAAAGTTCTATCATTTTCACAAGGCACTTGAGTTCATTTTTTATCGTTTTTCTGTTAAGTTATACGTTGTGAATAAAAGAATTCACGAGTTGTATAGAATCTATTTTGGGGGAGATTCATATGATCGAAATCTATTTATTTGTTAATCCTTTGGGGAAACATTGTTTTACACTAGAACAACAGTTATTACAATTTATTGAAGAAGAGTACGGAAAAACATCCAAAGAAAAGATGCAATTTCGTTTTCTACCTTTAGTTAATTTGCAGACAATTGGGGATGTCATGCAACGTAACGGAATTTCTCAAAACGACCTCGTTACGCGTAACCACTTATTTTCAACTACCTATTCTGCTGCGTTAGACTGTAAAGCGGCACAGTTCCAAGGTAAGAAAAAAGGACGTCAATTTTTGATCAAAATGCAAGAAGCTGTAGGTTGTAATAAAGTACCGTATTCTCCAGAACTTGCTGAATCACTTTTTGCAGAAGTCGGCGGCGATATCGAGATGTTCAAAGAAGATCGTCAATCCGAGTTTGTTAAAGAAGTTTTTTTCTCTGATCAAAAAATCGCTCGAGAAATGGGCATCACCAAACATCCTTCTGCTGTAGTGTATAACTACTCCTGTGAACAAGACTTCGGTGTCTTAATTGAAGGCACAAATACAGTCCGAAAAATAAAAGAACTTTGTAAGACTAAAAATGATTCTTATCAAATTTTTGATGGTGAACATTTACATACAAATGATTCTCGCTTACAACCAGGAAGTAGCCATTTATATTTACTCTCTAACTAACCATGTCAAGAACCATTCGTTTCACTAACTAACCGTTTTTCAAGTACTTAGATCGCTAAGTATTCGAAAAACGGTTATTTGGTGCTTGTAGAAAAATATGGGAATCTTTACCAACATGGACTAATAGCATCGTCTGAGGTTGAGATAAAAGTGTGTAGAATCAAGAAATAAGAAAGAGTTTTTCGAAAAATGACAAAAAGCAATCGCATCCTCCGGAAAATAGCTGATGCCATTTTCGACCGATACGACTGCTTTTTTTAATGAGACTGGGACAAAAGCAGCATCTTCGGAAAATTTGCCGAAATTTACCAAAAATTTGAGAAGCACCAAGTAGGTAACAATCAACATCAAAAACTAGTTTTTGTGTTTCTTGTCAATTTTCGGAAATTCCTTCTTATTCTTGATGCCAAACACTATTCTCTCAACCTCTTTCAGATTAGTTTGCTAGTGCTTCAACGATTGCTTCGTTAAATGCTGGAATATCATCAGGATTTCGGCTAGTAATCAAACCTCGATCAATTACCACTGGCTCATCCTTCACGACGGCACCGGCATATTCGATATCTGGACGTACCGTATCATAAGCTGTCATTGTCCGTCCTTCAGTTAAACCTGTTTGAATAAATAATTGTGGACCGTGACAAATTGCAAATAACGGTTGATCATTTTTTAAAAAGTAAGAAACAAAATCAACGAATTGTTGATCTGCTCGTAATTGATCCGGTGAAAATCCCCCTGGTATCAATAGCGCATCGAAGTCTTCAGGAGAAACATCTGCAATACTTTGTTCGACTGTGAATTCTGCGCCTTTTTTTCCTTTGATTGTTTGATTTCCTTCAAACCCAATCAAAGTCACTGTATGTCCAGCCTTTTCTAGTGCTTCTTTCGGTGACGTTAGTTCCACATCTTCAACTAAATCTGTAACGATTGCTGCAACTTTTTTTGCCATTTGTTCTCTTCCTTTCTTATCGCTTAATTCAAGCCTAAAGGAATTTATTCAAGTGTGCAAATCATCTGTTTGGACTAAAGATCGGTTTTTGTCTCCGTCCATCTTGTTTCTTTTAGTCATTCATCGATGTGATAAACCGGATAACAACCAACCAAATGCGTAGGATAGCCTTGCTCTTTTAGCACTTCAATCAGCTCATTCACCTTGTCGATCTTGTCATCGATAGCAACATCGATAACAAAAAAGTATTCGCCTAACCGCGTTTTTTGTGGGCGTGATTCGATTTTTGTTAAATTCACTTGATTATTAGCAAAGACCGAAAGAACTTGATAAAGCGCCCCTGGTTTATTTTCTGGCAAATCCACAAAGAATGTCGCTTTATGACTGTTTTTTTGTAATTTTGCATCAACAGGCGCGGCACTTAGAACCCAAAAACGGGTCTCATTAGTTGCAATGGACTGGATATCTGATTGCACGATGGTCAACCCAAATTCGTTTGCAGCTTCTTTGGAGCCGATCGCACCTAGACATTCTTCTGGATGGGTTGCTACTTGCTGGGCTCCTTGGGCAGTGGAACCTACTTGTTCAATCTCGACCTTTGGAAAATTTGCCCGTAGAAAAAGTTGTGATTGGGCTAATGCTTGTGGATGACTACAAATCTTTGTGATATTTCGCCAGTTGGCTTGTTGGGTCGGATGGACCATCAATTGTTGTCGGATCGGCAGAACGATTTCTCCTTGAATAGAAGGTAATGTCTCATACACATGATCAAGTGTTGGCAAAACAGAACCTTCAATCGTATTTTCGATTGGCACCATTGCATAAGTAATCTCTTTTTCTAATTGTGCATCGATCAAATCAATCAAGGAATCATAAGAAAGAAAAGTACCTTGTTTGAAATAACGTGTGGCCGCACTATAAGTAAAGGAACCTTTAGGACCTAGATACCCAATTTTCATCATTATTTTCTACCCACTTTATGATTTCTGTGATAATTTCGTCTGGCGATTTCTTAGACGTATCTATCGTGATTTTTGCTAAACTTTTGTATATTTTTTCCCGTTCCCACATGATCTCACGTAGTTTTGTGTCACTATTCTTTAACGCTAACGGTCGAATATTTGTTTGATCTTGTCGTATCCGTTCGATCAAGATATCGGCTTCTCCTTTTAAATAAATGACTTGTTGCTGTTTTAATAGTTCCTGATTTTCTTTCTGTAAGACAACCCCGCCACCAGTAGCGATCACTGCCTTTTTTTGTAAAATTGTTTTTAAAAGAGCGGTTTCGTGGTCGCGAAACGCGGCTTCTCCGAAGGTAGCAAAGTATTGCTCAATGGAACAGCCTAATTGTTGAACTAAATAGTCATCCATATCGATGACTGGTTGATCCAATCGAGCCGCTAGTTTCTTACTGATCGTCGTCTTACCAGCGCCCATAAAACCGATCAATACAAGTGACGTCATGATGGGTCCTCCTGAACCAATTTGGCTAGATCCGTAAAAAATTCAGGATATGAAATATTGACTGCTTCAGGATTGAGTAATTCGACAGGTTCTGCGGTTAGTAAAGCGGCGATTTGTAACATCATCCCAATTCGATGGTCCCCATGGCTATCCACTGTCGCTCCATGTAAAGGTGTTGGTCCGTGAATAATCAAACCATCTTCTGTCGGTTCAATGTTCGCACCCATTTTCGTTAATTCTTCCGCAGTTGCATCAATCCGATTTGTTTCTTTGACTTTTAATTCCTGAGCATCACGAATGATGGTTGTGCCTGTTGCTTGAGTAGCAGCTAATGCAATGATCGGTAACTCATCAATCAAGCGTGGGATGATTTCTCCTTGGATCTCACAAGCATGGAGTTGCGCAGAACGGACAATCAAATCTGCTGCTTGATTTTGCTCATCCAGCTGTCTTTCTTCAATATTAGCACCCATTTGCATCAGCACATCGAGAATCCCTGTCCGTGTCGGATTGATTCCTACTTGTTTTAAGAGGACTTCACTGTTTGCTAAAATACTTGCTGCGACGAGATAAAACGCAGCCGAAGAAATATCCCCTGGGACAGTGACTTCTTGTCCGATCAACTGCTGCGGTCCAGTGACTATAATTTCTTTTCCTTCCACTTGGATCTTCCCACCGAATTGCTTGATCATCTCTTCGGTATGGTTCCTTGACTGTTCTTTCTCGATGATTTTAGTGGTCCCTTCGGCTTGTAAAGCTGCAAAAAGGATAGCAGACTTCACTTGCGCACTAGCAATGGGCATGTGATACTCGATCCCGTGCAATGTATTTCCAGTTACTTTTAGTGGAGGAAATTCAGCTTCGGCCGTTCCTTGTAAATCAGCACCCATCTCACGCAATGGCTTCATCACACGTTCCATCGGACGGCGATTCAAAGAAGCATCCCCTGCAATCTCAGAAGTAAATGGACAGCCTGCCAAAATTCCTAATACTAAGCGCATCGTTGTGCCAGAATTTCCTGCATCTAGCCTAGAAGATGGTGCTGTTAATCCTTCAAATCCTTTTCCTTCAATCATGATTTGTTCATTTTTTTCGGTAATACGTACCCCTAATTGCTTAAAAACTGCAATCGTACTTAAACAATCTTCAGCTTTTAAAAAATTGTTGACGATCGTAGTTCCTTTGCTGATCGCACCAAACATGATGCTGCGATGGGAAATCGATTTATCAGCAGGAATCACTAATTCTCCATTGATCCCATTTTTAGCTGTCAATAGTTTCATGACTTCAACTCCTTATCCAACAATGAAATTTTTCGGCTTCGATCAGCTTCTGTCCTTTAAGTAAATCCGCTTGATTTTTAAAAGACAACTCTAACACACCAAAAATATCTTCTCTTGTTTCTTGGATGCTCAAATTAATAATGGAAAGATTTGCCTGACTTAGTACGTTAGTAACTTTTGCGACAGCACCAGCGATATCGGGAATATCGACATATAAATCATAAAAAGCTGGAATCGCTCCTTGTTTTTTCCGGGGCAACTGATCCCGTGTTTGTTTTGCCTGCACAAAGAACTCTTGAATTGCCGATTGGTTTTGATCAATCAGTTCCTGTTTTAACGTTTCCATTGCGCCTTGCCAGTCTTCCATCAACTGAATCATCATTTCTTGGTTCGTCATTAAAATATCCGTCCACATTTGGGGATCTGATGAAGCAATCCGTGTAATATCCCGGAATCCGCCAGCGGCTAATTGTGAGGCACGTGGATATTTTTGATTCAGCTTCTCGCTGATTTGTACTAATCCTGATGCAACAATATGTGGCAAATGACTTAGCACCCCAACGATCTCATCGTGATCTTTGGCAGTTAAGCGAACAAACTTTGCTCGAGTAGGACGTAGTAAAGCGATCAGTTCTTCTGTACGTTTACTTTGACAGTCATCCGTTACGATATAATACGCTTCTTCAAATAAATACGGATTGCCTGCTTTTACTCCTGATTTATGTGAACCAGCCATCGGATGCCCACCAATAAAATCAAATGGGAGTTGCTTCGCTAGCGCCATTATCGTCGCTTTCGTACTTCCGGTATCACTTACTAATACTGTTTCTTTCAAGGGAAGTGTCGCCAAACAGTTGAGATACTCCAAGCTAACTTGAACTGGAACGGCAAGGATAATCACATCCATTTGACTAGCTGCCTCGATCCCTGTGACAACCTGATCGACTAACTGTGTTTTTTCCGCTATTTCTCTTGTTTCTTCTGAATGATCCCAGCCATAAAGGGTAATTGCTGACCCTTTGATCGCTCGGCATAAGGAAGCGCCAATCAGACCCAATCCTATGACAAACACCTTTTTTTTCATCGCTACCTCCGATTAGAATTCTTGGGTCATTTGGCGGTGATTTGCAACGGCTTTTTTTAATTCTTGCATATTATCTGCTGGAAAATGCTCAAGTATCTCGCGAACAAGAGTGGTCGCAATCACATGCTCTGCGACGACTGAAGCTGCTGGAACTGCCGTACTATCGGAACGTTCCACACTAGCTTTATAAGGTTCTTTAGTATCGATGTTCACGCTCATGAGAGGTTTATATAAAGTAGGAATTGGTTTCATCACGCCCCGAACAATAATCTGTTCTCCGTTGGTCATTCCACCTTCAAAGCCACCTAAATGATTACTTGCTCGGTGATAGCCGCTTTCGTCCCAAGTGATTTCATCCATCACCTGTGATCCTGGTAACGAAGCAGCTTCAAACCCAATTCCAAATTCGACTCCCTTAAAAGCATTGATGCTTAACATCGCTTGAGCTAACTTACCGTCTAATTTTTTATCCCACTGTACATAGCTCCCTAACCCTGCTGGCACATTTTCGACCCGAACTTCCACTACACCTCCCAAAGTGTCTCCTGCTTTTTTAGTAGCATCGATCAAGGCTTTTACTTCCTCTTCAATCATTAGATCTACCATGTTCACTTCGGAGATAGTCGTCTTTTCTTTGATTTCTGTCACGGTCAAATTCTCTGGCACATTCGCTTTGATTCCTCCAAGGATCGCTACATGACTAGCAATCTCTATATCTAAAGCAGCTAAAATCTGTTTTGCTAGTGCCCCGATTGCTACTCGCATCGTCGTTTCTCTTGCGGAAGAACGCTCTAATACATTTCTAAGATCATGGTGTTGATACTTCATACCACCAACTAAATCGGCATGACCTGGTCTTGGTTTAGCCACTCGTCGTAGATTTTCTTCTTTTTCAGAAACTGGAGTAACTGACATCACCGTTTGCCAGTTCTTCCAATCTTTGTTCGTGACAGTCATTGTGATCGGTGAGCCTAATGTTTTGCCGTGACGAATACCCGACGTGATTGTCACTTGATCTTTTTCAATCTTCATGCGCCCACCTCGACCATAACCACCTTGTCGTCTAGCTAATTCTTGATTGATTGCCTCAATCGATAAGGTTAAGCCTGCTGGAACTCCTTCAATAATCGCTGTCAAATTAGGACCATGTGATTCTCCTGCTGTTAAGTAACGCATTTACTCACCTTCTTCTAAATAATTTTTGATTGCTTCGATTGGGATCGATTGGATTTTTGCCTGACCGATTTTTTCTAATAAAATAATTTTCAACTGTTTTCCCCGGGCTTTTTTATCATGAGTGATCGCCTGGAACAACGCCTGTTCATCCCATGGTTCGTAAGAAATGGGCAACTGATACTTTTGGATCATCTTGATAAGTTGTTGCGTCGTTCCTTCAGGTGTTTCTTTCCTTTTTTCAGCATTCCGACTGATTTGTACCATGCCGATCGCCACTGCTTCTCCATGACTAATTTGTCCATATCCTGCTGTTTGCTCGATAGCGTGTCCGATCGTGTGACCAAAGTTGAGGAACAAACGACTGCCTTGATCAAATTGATCTTCTTCTACTACTTCTTTTTTTACACGTAAAGCTTTTTCGATCACTAGCTCGCTATGTGCTACTAAATCAGCTACATCAATAAAACGAGCTAACTCTCTCCAAAGACTTTCATCCTTGATCGCACCACACTTGATGATTTCTGCAATTCCTTCTTGGATCCTTTTTACTGGTAATGTCATCAGCGTTTCTGGATCAATCAACACACCGTCTGGCTGTGCAAATGTGCCAATCATATTTTTGGCGTTTGGTGCATTGACTGCTGTTTTGCCGCCTATGCTTGAGTCTACTTGTGCCAATAAGGAGGTAGGAATCTGTACAAAAGAAATTCCTCTCATGTAAGTTGATGCCACAAAACCAGCTAAATCGCCTACAACACCGCCACCTAGAGCAATAATGCCATCACTTCTCGTCAATTGTTCAGTGGCTAGAAAATCATATAATTTAGCAGCCATCGACAGTGATTTACTTTCTTCGCCAGCCGGAATAACATAATTCACAACCTCATACCGATCGGCTAATTGTTGTTGTATCTTTTGACCATAAAGCGGAAAGACATTTTCATCACTAATGATCGCAATTTTCTTTTCTTGCCATAAACCGGAAAGCCAATCTGCGACTTGATCTAGTGCGTTTCGCTGGATGATGATCTCATAGCTTTTTTCGGGTAAGACAACTTCTAACATCCGTGTTTCTCCTCTCTATAAAGCGTTGATTTTCTTCATCGCTTCTACTAAGATGTCCACTTCATTCATCATTTTCAGGTAGTTTTTCTCATTCAATGACTGCTGTCCATCAGACCAAGCATGAATCGGATCAGGATGGATCTCTACAATCATTCCATCTGCCCCACTAGCAACACCTGCTCGTGCCATTGGTGTCACTAAGTCCCAGACACCCGTTCCATGACTTGGGTCAACGATGATCGGGAAATGACTTAATTTTTTGATCAGTGGTACGGCACTTAGATCGAATGTATTTCTAGTAGCTGTTTCGTAAGTGCGGATTCCGCGTTCAATGAAGATGATGTTTGAATTGTTTTGAACTGCAATGTATTCAGCGGCATTTAACCACTCTTCGATCGTACCTGAGATGCCACGTTTTAAGCCAATTGGTTTACCTGTTCGTCCTACAGCTTCTAATAAACGGAAATTTTGCATATTTCGTGCGCCGATTTGAATGATATCTGCGTATTCACTGACCACATCGATATGCGCTTCATCCATCACTTCGGTAATCACTTTCAAGTCATAATGATCCGCAGCTTTACGCATCATTTTCAACCCTTCTTCACCTAATCCTTGGAAAGCGTATGGTGACGTTCTTGGTTTGTAGGCACCACCACGTAAGATTTTAGCACCACCAGCCTTAGCCATTCGTGCTGTCTCCATGATTTGCTCTTCCCCTTCGACAGAACAAGGACCAGCCATTGTCACAAAGCTCCCATCACCGATTTTCACTCCAGCTACATCAACGATCGTATCTTGAGGATGAAATTCTCGTGACGTCAATTTGTACGTATTGGTAATCGGTACGGCACGTTCTACGATATCGTAGCGTTCAAACGGAACATCCCGAATTACCTTTGGATCTCCTAAAAGCCCTAAGACAAAACGATCTTTACCATGGTTGATCTGTACATCTAGCCCTTCTTCTTTAATACGTTCAATCACTTGTGTTAACTCACTTTCTTGGATACCTGGTTTAATGATTAGAATCATACAATAACTCCCTTTGTTTTTTATTTTGTGTTTCGCTTCATCGATTTCCTCGCTGTTTGATTGGATTACATAAATTCTTGCAAATCAATCGTTACTTTGCTTATACCTTGTTTGAATGCGTTTAGTTCCCCCTTTATGTAACAAAAAAAGCCCACCGTAGAAAATCCATCTACAGTGAGCCCCTGAATCAATCAAATAAAAAAGCCACTATAGATTTTTCATCTATGCGGCGAGCAAGTCATCTCAAACATCCTTAGCCATCATAGATACAAACAAACGCTGATGTTTGCACCCATAATCGTATGAATACAAACTTATCTAAAATAGCTAAAGTAATAATTATTCAGTTGTGAACTATGTGTGATTTTCATAATAATCGCTCCAAACTGATATAAGATTGAGTTTAAGTATAGAGATGTTTTTGAAAGAAGTCAAACAATTTCTTGAATAAAATGATCAAAGGGTATGAAAAAAGGGCTTTTACCTGATAAAAACTCCAATTTACCCACTAAATAGTCGCAGGAGAATGCTGAAAATACCATAGAAAAGTATCAACAGCATGTCCGGCTTCTACTTCTATAATCAAACGAGCCCAAAAGTGAGCTGAAATTGTTCTTTATTTTGAAATTTGCCCGCTCTTACAATCGTTTTTGTCCGTCTAACTTTTGGATCTCAGTAATATCTTGCGTGACTTCTAAGCACCCAAGATAATCACCTGTCTCATTTTTTAAAGCAAAGTAGCGAATATAAATTTTCCGTCCTCTCATATCAATCCAAAATTCTGCTGAATCCCTTGTTCCTGTACGGAAATCGTCAAGTATTTGTTGGACAAGATGCATGCTTTTTGGTGGATGACAGTTGACGACTTCACGACCAATGACAGAAGTAGTTCTTGGAAAGACCCGTTTCTTTCCTTCTGAGAAGAAACGAACCCGATCCTCATGATCAACAAATGTCAAATCCACAGGCAACACTTGAAACAAGGCAACTAATTGCTCCAACTGTAACGCTCCTGTCGGAAATTGCACAACTAAATCAGTCATAGGTGCTGTTTCGTCTTGAATTGCCTCTGACGTAAACTCTTCGATCCCAAGACCAGCAGCAATACCATCGGTCGTTTCTTTAGCTTTTTTAATGGCTAATTGACGAGCTGGTTCCCGTTCGCTTTCTTTTTCGAGTGATTCTTGGCTTGGCTTCCATGGAAGTGGTTCAGGGATAAACGCAAAACCGATATCAAAGCTGTCATGAGCGATTTGTTCCCAATCTTTAAGGCTAAACACATCTAAGGTCATGGGTACCATGATCTCCTCTTCCTTAAAAATCATCTCTTCAATTTCTGTTTTTACTGCTTCCCATTTTTCGGATAGCGGATTATAAGCCGCTTTGTCTGTAGCTAAATAAGCATTCAGCGCTTTGATCATTTCACGGATATCATCATCTACACCCCACATCACTTTAGGTGGGGCTGAGATTCCGTATTTTTCCATATAAGAAAAGATCAACGTTTCTTTTCGTGCATAATGCTTGTCGATCTGCAATAAATCAGTCAAAGCGTGTTGCAATCGTTCCTTTTGTGACCAATCACCTTTAGCCATTTTTGCCAATAACCCGTCAATTTCATCCGTCAGTAACGACTGCAACACTTGGTTTTCTAACTTTAAGGTATGGATCGGGTGTCCTGGTTGTGCATGTTCATAATTGGAATGATGGATCTCATTGATCGCTCCTTTAAAAACAGCTGCATGGATATTACATAACTTTTGGATTTCTGACGGATCAAGACCGCTTTGAATCAATGCTTTTTCCGCAGCAGTGATTTCCGTAACATCGACTCCCTCAAATTCTTCATTGAACAATCGTTTTGCTTCTTCAAAAGAACCACCTTTATGTAAAAGTGACAGGATTTCAACAATCCGTTCTTGTCGTTGATTCGTGGGTTTCATTTTACCAATCCTTTCACAATAAATCCTGATGTTTCAAAGGCAGTAACAATTTGTTCTAAAGGAATTTTTTTCATTTGAGCCCCTTTAGGAATCGTCATATAGCGACCAGCAGTTTGCAACATCCCAGGTTGGTTGATGGCATTAAATCCTAGCTCTGCCATGATTTGTTTGACTTCTGGATACTCTGTAACTAATTCAAATAATGTTTTGGAAAAATCGATCTCTCTCATTTTACTTCCTCCTTCATTGAGAATCGTTCTCATTCGATCGGATTCATTATAAACGATTTTGTGCACTTTTACACGATAATTTCAGAGTAAATCTTTTTTTACCATTCTAATGATGAGTATACCTAGGCTCATTCTTTTTTCAGTGTAAAACTTCCTAATGACTTTCTGATCAGCAAAAAATAAAATAACTTTTTTTATTAACTAATGAGGTCATCCAGCTGTTTTTTCTTTCAATTAATTTTGCTTCAGATACTACCCATTTCTCTAAACGATAAAAAGACAACAATCTTCTTCTCCACTGTTTTTTTACCCATTCCATCACGTTTTTTTCGTTGACACAAAACGCGAACATGTGTTCTAATCAATAAGAAGAGGTGACGAATATGATTCGAAATCAAAATCCAGTCTTTGATTACACAAAAGAACCTTCGAGAGATATTCTTTGCATCGATTGTAAGTCGTTTTATGCTTCTGTTGAGTGTGCCGAACGTCATTTAGATCCTCTAACAACCAAACTCGTCGTCATGTCCTATCCGTCAGGGAAAACCGATGAACGTGGGAGTGGCTTGATCTTAGCTGCCAGTCCAGCCGCAAAAAAAGCCTATCATATTACAAATATCAGTCGAGCAAGAGATTTACCCTTTCCCTATCCCGACGATCTTTATATGGTCCCTCCACGAATGGCTTACTACATGAAAAAAAATACCGAGATCAATGCTATTTATAAAAAGTACGTGGATGAAGAGAATCACCATGTCTATTCTGTCGATGAAAGCTTTCTTGATGTCACCAACAGCTTGAAACTTTTTAAAGTCAAAAGTGCTTGGGATCTAGCTGAAATCATCTATCAGGATGTCTACCAACAAACAGGAATCCATACAACTATTGGGATTGGTGATAATCCACTACTAGCTAAGTTAGCGTTGGATAACGGTTCTAAAGGAAAAGAGCGAAAGGCCGAATGGCGCTATGCAGATGTGGCAGACAACGTTTGGCGTATTCCTTCTCTCACCGATTTTTGGGGAATTGGACATCGGACAGCCAAACGACTCAAACGACTGGGGATTCATTCTGTTCATGATTTAGCTCATGCGGATTATTACCAACTAAAAGAAAAATTTGGAGTGATTGGCACCCAGCTTTTTGCCCATGCTTGGGGAATTGATCGAAGCTTTTTGGGAGAAGACTATACCCCCAAATCAAAAAGTATTGGGAATAGTCAAATTTTGAATCGTGATTATACAAGGCGTGAAGAACTTGAAATCGTTCTTAAAGAAATGGCTGATCAAGTCGGAACTCGTCTGCGGCGTGAACATGCGAAAGCGCAAGTTGTTAGCTTGTGGATGGGCTACTCTTTAGGTTATCGAGATCGTCTAGGGAAAACTGGATTTCATCAACAACTAAAAGTTGAGCCGACAAATTCTAGTCATGAACTCAGTCTCATTTTATTGAATCTTTTTCGTAAACATTACCAGCATCAAGACATTCGCAGTGTCGGTGTCAACTGCTCCAAACTAATTTACACAGACAGTCTGCAATTGAATCTATTTGCAGATCCCGATGAACAAGTCAACGATGCCAAAATCGATTTTGTCGTTGATCGTATTCGCCAAAAATATGGGTTCAGTGCAATTGTCCATGCCCATAGCTTATTAGAAGGTGGCCGTGCGATCGCAAGGAGTTCACTCGTTGGCGGACACGCTGGTGGTCATGCCGGTATTGAAGGTGAGGGCTATGCGTCGAACAAAAAAAGAATTTCTCGACTACAATGAATACCGAGATCGCCCATTCGGATTAAAATGGGGCACCGCATTCGCCATGGAAGAGCTAGTCACTGGAATCAAAAAAAATGAAGCATGGGCAGTGAAAGAGATTCGTCCGTTGGAACAAATGTCTCGAGAAGAAATGGATAGTGTTTTATTAGAGGCTTTTCTTTACCATAAAAAAGTAAGTCTGCAATTAAATACCAAGGATGAATTTGGCCGCTACTTAGAAAGCATCGAGGGTTTCTTTACTGGTGAAGCTTATCACGACTATTTTATCCTTGAAGAACAGACCGTTCACTGGTGTGACGTCCGACATGTTCAAATAAAACAGGAAGATAAGTGGTTTGATGTTTCCTATTTTCCCCAGTCAGTCACACAACATGAAACGTTAAGTAACCGAAGTCTTAACGAAGAGATCGTTCCGATCAAAGATGAATTTTACCAAAGTTTTCCTGAAGAAGAGTAGCGTTTTGCCATTGATCAGCATAAAATGCCTATTTCATTAAACTAGAAAGAAGTGATTTTTTGAAAACAGTCCATCAACATTTTGAAACGATCGCTATCACTGCGTTTATTGCCAAACAAGAAATCATTGTCCGCTGTAAGGATAACAACACTTATCGAGGATTTGTCCAACGAGACATGACAGAAAAAGGATTTTCCTTAGATGAGCAATTGATTCATTGGGTGGACATCGTTGAAATCCAATTGACCGATCAATACTTTCACTTTTGGGAAGATATTTTACATCTAAAGGAACCGACATCCTAACAAAGCCATATAATTGGAACACCTAATCCTATTATATGGAACGCATGGACTCCCCCAAAAAAACGTACAAATCTTCTCGTAAGCGATAAACCTTTGATTATACGGATAAACTGCTCGTCCATTTCATACTACAGCAAAAAATCTCAAAACCGCAAAAATGGTTTTGAGATTTTTTGCTTATGTCTAGGATGAATCAGTGAATCATTACTTAACGATCCAACTGTCTTTTTTTCAGTTGACAATGTAAAGTAACTGACTGCTTTTTCAATTTAGATATTTTTCGATCAAGTACGCTGGCGTACAGCTCCACGCATGGCAATAACTACTGATGATCGGGCTGCCATAAGGAGAAAAATCTGGTTCTTCTGGTTTAAAAGCTTCCCAAAAAGTGTCTGCTCCCAGCTGAATCATTTTGCCCCAATAGTTTTTCATTAACTGGATAGCTTCTTCTTGAAGTCCAGCTACAAATAGCGCTTCGACTACATGATGATACATATAAGGTGTAGCAATCCCTGTGATCGGAAAATGATGCGCAATCATCGTCTCCAAAATTTCTCGATTCATTGGTTGATCAAAGACCTCTGCTAAAACCATCCAAACTTGACTCGCCACATTGATTTCTCCGGTTGTTTCAATAATAAACTGCTTTTGTTCTTCATCAAATAATTGTTGCTTCGCAAACGCAATCAGTTTCTCTGTTGTTTCTTGGTAATGACTCAGTTGTGGATCTTTCACTTGTTCTGCCAACTGGTTGAATCGTTTCATCGCATAGATCAACACTGCTTGTCCTGCTGTACTCTTTTCAAACTCATTCGACCAGTCGATAAATACTGGCCACTCTTCTAACAAATTCAAGCGTCCCTCTTCATCGACACATGTCAGTGCTAGTTCCATCTGCTTTTTCGCTACTGGATATAAATCCTGCAAGACAACTGAATCTTTCGTCTGTTGATAAAAATCAGCTAAGATCACTGCAAAAAACAAACTATAGTCGAATAAAAACGTATCATCTGGTGTCAATTGCGGGGCTGTGAAAACATTGGCTGGAATCTTCCCTTCACTGGTCGTCATCCCACCAAATAAATAAAGACAACGTTTCGTTAAAGCTAAATCACCGAAAGTCGCATAATTCGCTAACGCTTGTAAACGTAAATCACCAATCCATAATCGGCGATCTCGTTTGGGCCCATCTTCAAAGACTTCTTGCATGCAATCAAATAATGTTTTAACAGAAACTTGGTAGATGGAAGCAAGTTCTTCATCAGCAATCACAGGCTTTGGTAATTGGTCGAGTGACACACAACTTTCTGCGATAAAAAGCGGATTAGAAAAACTAGCTTGCCACTTGGGTGAAGTATCTAACACCTTTAGCTCAATATAACGACAGCTATATCTTCTTGGTAATTCTAAACGTGCCGGTAAAACATCTAGATGGATAAATTCTTCTTGAATCCAAGACTTTGACAACCAACCATCATATACACTAGAATCTGCCGCAAGTTCAGCGGGTACTTCCGCAAATTTCAGTTGTAAATATAAGGGCGCATCCATTGGCGAACCAACCGAGTCAATGGACAGACTAAAATGCCCAACATAATGATCCCCTAAATCTAAGATAATCGCTTCATCCCTTTTTAAAGTATAATCAGCTAGTTGTTTGATTTCTTTGTCACTGTTAATTGCTGAATACCCATTCAAACCATGTGGGTCTTCAACGACTTCAGTGATTGCTACTGGTTCGATCTTCGTTTTCAGAAGATTTGGTACATGTTGTTGTGCTTTGGTTAGCAGTGCCTCGTCTTTCTTCCAACGCACATCTTGATTGATTTGAAAAGTAAATGCCATCTTGCTTTCTCCTCTTCTTTACTTGGTGAACGATGCAGTCATTTCTCCTTCAGTCAGCTCTTTATCCACGGGATCAATCACTGGGTATTTTTTCTGTAGACGCATCATGATCACTCCAGCAATTGTCGCTACCAAAACGATTCCCGCAAAGCCAAACATAGACGTCTGGATACGATCAGGAGCAACTAAGTAAGGGGTAACAAAAGCAAATAATCCACAACACATTCTTGAAAAACCATTGATGAACCCTTGAAGTGAAGCTCGTGTTTCTGCTGGGAAAGATTCTTGTGTCCACACTTTGTAGATTGCTTCTCCGGCTAGTGGATTCCCAAAATTATAAAAAGCAATTGTGATCGCTAATGCAATAAATCCTGCACCACCACCGATCAATGCCATACCTAACATTGCGCCAAATTGAACGACTGCCCCAATAAAGAAAGCTTTGTTTCTAAATTTACCACCTGCAACAGAGGCAAATGCAATCGTTGTTGCTAAAGAAATCACATTCAACCCGATCCCTAATCCTGTAGCTTGTGCTTGACTAGCTCCGGCATTTGTCAAAGCATAGGTTTGAAATTGTCCCCAAGTATTCGCTAAGAGGTTCCAACACACATAAAAAATCAAGATAGCGGCGAAAAAGCCAAGGTATTTTTGTTTGTTTTCCCCAAATAGTACTGTCTTGAAAGAAACTTCTTTCGAGTCGCTTGTCACTTTGGTCATTGCTTGTCGAGCAGCTCCGGCTTCATGAAATTGTCTAAACTTAGGTGAAAGTGTCCGCCATAACCAAGTGATCACTGCAAACGTAAATAAGATGGCAAAAACAATTCTTGCTCCTAACACACCTTCGATTCCCGATAAAAGAAACGAACAGATGTAAGAAATGAATATCCCCACTTGCCAAAAAATCTGTGTGGAAGAAATCAAACGAGCAGAAGTATGCTCATCAGGTGCATCATGAGAAACAACGGTCAAACTTAATGGTAAGTCTGCTCCAGATGCTACGCCCATGATAATCACGCCTAATAAGAGCATTGGGAAACTTGTGGCTAGAATACAGACCGCAGCTCCGATCGCGTAAAACAAATTGATCCAGTTAAATGAACGGATCAAGCCAAATGCTTTTGATATCTGTCCAGTAAACAGCGATCCGAAAGCGATTGCAAAAGTTAGCCCGCCAGAAACGATCCCGACTTGTCCAGTTGTCAGCTCTAGTCCCTTTTGCCAAACGGGAATCGTCGCTGAGAGTCCAACAATACAGCCAGATCCAAGCATGGAGCCAATTCCAGCAGCGACAGCTAGAGGCGAATACTCTTTGACCGTGGTAGTAGTTGATGCCTGTTGTTTCTTCATAAAAAACACTCCTTAAAATAAGTTTTATAAGTTCGAACAGTTAGAATTGTAAACGTATGAATTACTCAGGACTATAGCAAAAAAAGTGTTCTTTTTATCCAAATCACATTCGTATGCTTCAGCGAATCAAACAAGCGATTCTTTTTCGAACATTCAGGAAACGAAAAGAAGGTTCACACTTATCCAATACATTTGGAATACGCTTTCGTTAATCTTCGCTTTTCATTGCCAGTTCATGATTGGTCAAATCTTTTTTACAGATCACCTGAGAAAAAGGACTCGTTGCATCACAACTGCCTATTCTATTTTTTTAACAGACTATCTTTGAGTTCTTTAGGTGTCAGTTCTGTGTATTTTCCGACTAATTTATACAAAGAAGCAAGAGTTTCAAAACCAAGTTCATACGAGATTTCTTCAAAAGTTTTATTCGTTTCTCTCATCAACTCGATCATCGTTTTATACCGCAAAGAATTGATCAATTCTTGGAAAGAACTCCCTGTTTCTTTTTTCAATTTATTACTTAAATAATTTGCATTATAACCAAAATGTTTCGCTAGATTTTTCAGTGTCAGTTTTCGAAAATGAAGATCGATATATCGTAAAATCTCTAATAATTCCTGATTCTCACGTTGCGTAACATATTCTTCTAAATCACGGGTAAGTTCGATCAATAGTAAAGACAATCTCAGATTCAGTGCCCGCATATAATAGTCTTGTTTGTTGTAATATTCCAAAATCATTTTGTGCAATAACCCTTGCACTTCTAAGTTATCACCACAATGAAAATGGATAAATTCATCATGTTTTCCTTTTTCCTGCGAAGCATTTAATAGAAATTCATTGACCAATCCACGTGACTTCACCATATTGATCACGATGTCAGTCGTAATCGATTCCCCTTTCAATAAAATATTGATCAAAAGGTCTTCCTCTTCTAAAGGATCGATACGCTGAACGATTTCTTTGTCTAATAACAGCAATTCACCTTCTTTCAAGTGAATTTTCTTATCGTTGACATATTGGACACATGAACCAGACAACATATAGTTAAATTCAACAAATTCATGCGTATGTGCAGGCATTTCAGCGTAACGATGATGTTTATTGATAAAGATATTACCCTCTTTGAAAAATTGGTTTTTGGGCATTTTAGGTACTGCGACTGTCTCATAGGGCAACTGTTGGTCATTGATATTTTGACCATCAATTTGTTGTCGACATTCAATTTCGTTATTTTCCATCAAAAATGTTTTTAGTTGCTCAAAGGTAAACACTGGCATCCTCCCCTTTTTCTTCATTTTCAGTTAGCTTTTCGTCAATAGCAACCAGAGCTTTTAGGTAATTAGGTAACTATCTTTCAGTCTAACGAACGAAAAAGCAGCAAATCAACCAATGGAAGGTTTTTCCTTAGTCGTAACAAATAAATAGTTCGCTGGATAACCGATTTGGAAAACACCGAGCGTGATTAGGTAAAAAACAAGTGGTACTACAAAAGTAGAGAAAATAATGCCAAATGATGCGCTAGATAATTGCGCCTGATTCGCTACATAGCCTGTATAGCTCAAAACAAATCCTGGGATAGCTCCACCAATCGCCATCGCAAATTTCATGATAAAAGAATTCAATGAAGCGATCAGCGCTGCTGTTTCAATTCCCAACTCGTGTTTTATTTGATCCACATTATCAGCAGATAAACTATACTGCAAAGTATTGGTCAGCCCTAAGCCAACTTGGACAGCAAGATAAGCCCCTAAGAAAATCATTTTCGATTGATGCACGCCGATCATCACGATCATCGCTAAACAGAGTAAAGATAATGCGCCAACATATACTTTTTTCTTCCCCCATCGCTTAGATAAACTAGGGACCAACACACCTGCTCCTAAAGCACCAAACAGTCCTAAAAAACTAGCGAAACTTAGCAATTTTGTGTCATTCAAAATATAGTTCAAATAATACAAAAGCGATCCACTAAAGATATTGCTTGCGGCGGTAATAAAAAGCATACTGATAAATAGGGTCATCACTGGACGAATTTTTAAGATAGCAAGCGCTTCTTTATAAGAATAGCCGCGCTCTTGCGATAATTCAGCGGGCTCTTCATTCCCTCTTTCTTTCAGTGCTAATGTACCAAAAATCGTGAAGAACAAGACGACTAGTACCGTTCCGACAATCAACAAGGTATACCCAGAAAGCCCATTATTGTAAGCGGAAAGGATCAACGGTGCCAAAATATTCAAACAAGTAGGTCCTACTGTATACGACACACCTTTTATGGACGACAAGATGTTTCGATCGGCTTCTTGATCGGTTAATACGGGGATCAAACTATTTAATGGGATATCCATTAAATCAAAAGTGATACCTAACAAAATATAAGAAATATAGATAACGACGATTTTTTGACTAGTAAAAAGTAACGGCGCAAACCAAACAAGTAAATAGTTGATACAACAAATCACTGTTCCTAGCACCAAAATCGGGCGATATTTGCCAAAGCGCGTCACTGGGAAACGATCGATCAAAAAACCTAATAAAGGATCACTGAAACCATCAAGTAGTCTGGAGACTAGAAAAAGCGTACTAACTACAGCAGGATTAATGCCAATTACATCGGTATAAAAAATCAAAAGGTACGTATTCAACAACGTCATCACTGGGATATTTCCGAGATTTGTTAAAGCAAAACCAATTTTTTCCTTTACACTGATTCGTGTTTGTTGCATTCCAATCCTCTCCTTTTTCAAATCAGTTGTTTGCTCTTAGTTGTTTCAAGGGAGATATCATAATTTTTTCCTGGCTCTAAATGAACCTCTTGCTGGTTGATACGGAGAATCCCTCCTTCTCGCGTCGTTGAAATGTGTAGCTGTTCTTGTTCTTTATTGATTGTGACAAGTCCATTTTTGATTGGTATTTGCATGTTTAGACTTTCAAAGGCAGCTAGATTAGGTTCAACGATGAAAGTTTGATATCCTGGTGAAAGTGGTCGGACACCTGCGAAATATCTGCCTAATAGATAGATTGGGCTTGCTCCCCAAGCATGGCATAAGCTTTTGCCAAAAGGATCCCCATACATTTCATACACTTGTTCGCCCGTTTCCTCAGGGATATATTCTTCCCAGAATGTCACTGCCCCTCTTTCAACCATTCCGCCCCAGTAATCACAGATGATTTGATACACTTGGTCTGTTTGACCCATTTTACATAGAGCATCTTGCTCGAAAAATTTGAAATAAGGTGTCGTGATCTGGGTAATTTCAGGGTTTAACAATACATGGGTTAAAATCTGTTCTTTCTTTTCTTGTTCCACTAAATCGAATAAAATGGCAAAGATATTGGCATGACGAGTTACGTGGCGCTTTTTCGATTCATAGGAATCAATAAATGCCTGCTTTTCTTCGTCCCAGAAATAGCTCATGACATTTTCTTTTAGTTGTTGATACTTCTGCTCGTAGTCATCTACCTCACCCAAAACAGCTCCACAAGTCATCATCGTTTGATAAGCTTCAAGCAATAGAATTTGTTCTGCTGCCAAGGTTCCTTCTCGATCCATCTCCGTCCAATCAATAAACAACCAATCTTTTTCTCGCCCATAAATAAAGCCAAGTTCATTCGTTTGTGCTTGGAGATAGTCCATCATCGTCTTCATCTTAGGATAGATTTGTTTCAAGAAAACCGTGTCGCCCGTCATTAAATAGTGATTCTCAACAGCGATGATCCATAAAATCGAGTAGTCAACGATCGTATTCATGTGTTGCTTGATCTCATTTTGCCCACGAAGCGCTAACATCGTTCGGGTATTGATTTCTTCATCGAAAAAGAGGTATTGATTGATAAAGTAGCTTTGGTAAGCATCGCCTGACCAGATCCACCGATCTCGCTTGATCCCATCGATAAAGAACAATCCGCTACATAGGGTAAATGTTTCCACAGAAACTTCCCAAATCTTGTTTAAAAGGACATTGTCTGAAGAAAAAGCAGCATGATTGGTTAAAGGAAGGGATTCATGGATTGCCTCGATCTCAATTTCTTCCTTCGCAACATCTGGAACAAACAAATACCGAAAAGCACGCTTTCTTGGGATTGTTTCAACAGTAGCTGCTTTTTCCTTGTAATAGCACATCTCCACATCTAATGCTTCTGATGCAGATTCACCATAGCAAATCATGATCGGTTGTCCATGTGTCATTTTTTTGATTGCCAGTGTTCCGTAAACCGCACGACCATAATCGATCAATACCCCATCATTCTGTTCGTTGATTGAAACAGGTGTAACCACTTTTTTTTCAAAATAGACATGATTTGGATCGTTTGCTTTATCCAAATAAAGTGAGCTCCAACCAGCTGGTAGTTCTTCAATAAAGTTACTTGCTCGCCAACCTAAATCACTCTTGATAACCTCTCCTTCGACAAAGACAGCGGGTAATCCAGTTGCGTTGCCTACAAAAATCCTGATTTTATTCTTTCCAGGCTGACAATTGATTGTTTCTTTAAGTGGATACTTTTTCCCATTCACTTCCACATAGCCAATCCCTGTTGCATAAACAATAAAAGAAGTTGGTTCTGTCAGTTCGTAGTAACGTTTGAATTTCACATTTTTATGACAATCATCAACGTTCCAATAAGCAGGCCAGTCATAGCCTCTTTCTTCTCTTGAAAAATTTTGTAATAATCCTTGTCTGATTTCAAAATCTCCTGGGTACCATAACCATCTTGTTTGTTTTTCACTATTCATCTTCCACACTCCTTGGTTTTGGATCGTAGCAATGGTAATCATGCACGATTCTTTTTTCTCATTGTCAATAACTGATAATCTAAATCTTTTGAACGAATGGCTCAATAACGAATGAAACAGCCCCGTACGTCTCACCCAAACTAGCGAAAGTTAAGCCAAATGAACACATTTGTTTAGTCATTTTGATAGCTCACTCTTCCTCAAAAATAGGCTAAAATTTTCCATTTTTCGCTTTCTATCACTTAAAAAAAACAGGAACAGTCGTTAACAATCAACAGCTAAAAGATTTAAGTTCTCCTTCCTAAACACTTATGCTTTTTCTCCCTCTACATATTAACCGCTTTCATATTCGGGGAACAATTTCCAAAATCCAGAATGTTTATATCAAATCTACAGGTTTTTTGGTTAAGAAGTTGTGTTACATTAATAGCAAGGTAAGATGATCATTAAGAGGTGAAGTTCATGGAGAAATGGATCGCAGAGTTATTCAAAGAAACGGAAATCGAAAAATTGCAAAAAAAATCAGGTAAAAATATTAATACGATGAACCTCAACTATCATCGTTCGATCGTTCCAGAAATTCCTAAAAGTAATTTCTTTGAGTTTGGATCAATCACAATTAATAAACATCCAAGATTTTCTTACACACCCGCGCATACCCATCATTTTATTGAGTTGAATTTTTTATTCAATGGGCACTGCACCCAGCGTTTGAACGGTGACGTTTTTCATTTAGAAAAAGGACAGTTACTTCTGTTAGATAGTAAGGTTATCCAACAAATCGATTATGTAGGAGCAGAGGATATCTTGATCAATTTCCTCCTTGATATTCCAGCTATTCAAAATATTCTATTGCCTAATCTACCAAAATCCAATAATCTAATCACAGATTTTTTCTTTCAAGCAACTCGTTCGCCTACTGAACATACTAGTTATATCCTCCTAGACTTATCAATGAGTCCCTTAGCGAATCAGCTAATTAAAAGTTTGATGTTGACCACTTATCAAAAAGAGTCTGTGCATAAGCAACTTTTGCTGAATTTATTATTTTCTTCACTGATGGTAGAAAGCGCCCAAGCACCAGTGATTATCACGAATAAAAAAACGATTCGTAATGAGCCGCTGATTCAAATCTTAGATTATATCAATGATCACTATGCAGAAATCACCTTACAGCAATTAGGAGAAACTTTTGGCTATAACAAAAACTATTTAAGCAACTTGTTAAAAAATAAAACCGGTAGTAGTTTCCAAGAGTTGATCGATCAAAAACGCTTATCTGAAGCAAAGCGACTCATGCTAGAAACAAACGATAGTTTAAGTACGATTGCCTTAAAAATCGGCTATAAAAGTGTCCCTTCGATTTTCAAACTTTTCCAAAAAGAAACCGGAAAAACACCTGATTATTTCCGAAAAAAACGGATGTAAAAAGAGTAGTTTAAACATGAATGGTGCATCTTACTAATTCCAGCTATAAAATAGTAACTAAAAGTTATTAATACAAAAAAATAACAAAAACCGCCTGAAACAATTGAAGTGTTTCAGGCGGTTCATTTATATTTTACGTAAAATACAACATGTCTAACGAATGTCTCTAATTGTTTGATTTTATTCTACAAATGGTTCTTCTCCCAATGCTTGTTGCGCGGCTAGATTGATCATATTCCATTGGCGATCAAAACCTGGTTGGAAGAAAAAGTCAGCTTCTGCTAAATCTTCGATCGTCAGTTTTTGTTGGATCGCTAGCGCTAGTACGTTGCCTTGAGCAGTCACATCATAAGTAGATAAAACAGCTCCGCCAAGGACTTGATGTGTCATTGGGTCAAAGAATAATTGGATTGAAACTTTCGTGTTCCCATATTCTTCAGGTACATATTTAGGACGAATAGTATCTTCATAATAAGCTGTGCGAATAGCTACGCCTGCTTTTTCTGCTGTAAAACTATTCAAACCACTAGCTGCAAAGTGATAATCAAAAACACTTAATGCCGAAGAACCTACAACGCCTCCAAATGGTTGGCTTGGTGTATCCTCAAATAGATGTTTGACTACATATCGTGCTTCTCTTCTTGCCACTGTTGCTAGTGCAATCGGCATTTTTGAGCGGGCAGGTATCGAATAAGCAAGGGTTGCATCCCCTACTGCATACACATCAGGTAAATTGGTTTGCAAATATTCATCGGTAACGATCCAACCACGATCATCTAAATCTACGACTCCTTTTAGCCATTCCGTATTCGCTTTGACTCCAGCTGCTTGAATCACAAGATCTGTCGCGATTTCTTCATCTGCTGTTTGAATCGCAGCGACTTGTTGTTCACCAGTGAAAGCAGTGATTTTCGCACCCGTCACGACTTTGATACCCTTTTCTTTTAAATGTTCGGTTAAAATATCCGTCATTTCCGGATCTAAATAAGTGCCTAATGGTCGATCAATCACGTCTAATAACGTCACTTCTTTCCCTGCTTTTTGAAAAGCTTCAGCGGCTTCGATCCCGATATAGCCTGCACCGATAACAGCTACATTTTTGATTGCTGGATCAGTTAATTTATCTTTGATTCTAGTAGCCCAATCGTACCCACGCATCAAATAAACGTTCTCTAAATCTGTTCCTGGTACTGGCAATGAATTTGGTTTTACTCCTGAGCTTAAGATCAATTTATCATATTCATACTCTTTGGTACTCTTATCTAAGATACTAGTCACCGTTACTGTCTTTTGGTCTGCATGAATCGCTTTTACTTCATGATTGTTTAAAATGTGAACATTGGGTTGTGGAAAGTTTTCTGGTCTGAAATTTCGTACATCATTAACATCTGTCACTTGGTCCTCTAAATATAATTCCATGCCACATGACATGAACGAAACATAATCCCCTGCTTCAAATAAGGTGATATCGACATTTTCACCATATCTAGATAGCAATTCTAAAATCGATTGATGTCCGCCATGAGATGCGCCGACAATAATAACCTTTGTTTTCTCCATTGATGAAACCTCCTTGTTCAATTATTTAGAATAACTCTAAACAATTCAAACATAACACTCGATTTTTTATAAATCAAAAGAAATGCCCAAATATTGGACAGAAAAAACAAGACTTTCTCTATTAAGATTTTGACTTAAATGTTCCTCTTTCAATCAACAAAACAAACAAAAAAATGAAAAACTTCGTTCAATAAAACGAACGCAGCTTTTCATTTTTTTTGATTATATATCAGCTAAAAAAAGGCGAATCCGTTGGCAAGCTTCCGTAAGTTCTGCCAAACTACTTGCATAAGAAATCCGAATATAGCCTTCACCCTCTGGTCCAAAAGCTGAACCAGGGATACAGGCGACTCTGCCTTGTTCTGCTAACTGTAAGCAAAACTCCCAAGAATTTAGGGTAACTTCTTTTGGCAGTTTACAAAACAGGTAAAAGGCGCCATCAGGTGGTATGACTTCAAACCCTAACTCACTTAATTGACCTAAAAGATAATCTCTTCTCTTCGCATACTGTTCTTTCATTTTTTCCCCATCATACATTCCGGTAGTAAGTGCCTCAACCGCAGCTTTTTGAGCCATTGTAGTGGCTGAAGTGACTAAATATTGATGGACTTTGATGATTTCATCAATCACATATTTTTGAGCAAAAATAAAGCCGATCCGCCAGCCGGTCATCGCATGAGATTTGGATAAACCGCTAATCACAATTGTTTGCTCCGGAAGATAAGACGCTGGCGAGACATGGTCTCCGACATAATTCAACTCTGCATAGACTTCATCACTGATCACGAAGACCGATCGTTGTTTGATGACTTCAGCTAATTTTGCCATTTGTTCTGAAGTTAACAGTGTTCCTGTTGGATTGCTTGGATAGTTCAAGATAATTGCTTTGATCGAGTCGCCATAAGTAGCAAAGGCTGCTTCTAATTGTTCTGGTTGGCAAATAAAGCCTGTTTCTGACGTATCGATCGTGATCAATTCCGCTCCAGCAAGATCCACTATCGGCTGATAGCCAGGATAAGCAGGCGCAGGAATCAATACTTTGTCGCCTTCTTCTAAAATCGCTAGTAAAGAAGCAGCGATTGCTTCTGTGGCACCAACTGTCGTTAGTACTTCAGTTTGAGGATCGTATACCAACCCATAACGTTCTTTTTGAAATAAACAAGCAGCTTCACAAAGTTCGGGTAGTCCCCTCATCCCCGTATAATGGGAATAATTTTCTTCAATAGCAGTGATCCCCGCCTGTTTGACATGTTCGGGTGTTGGAAAATCAGGCTCTCCTAAGGTTAACTTGATGACATCGGGGATAGCAGAAATTTGTTGGTCAAAACTTCTGATTTGTGACACTGCTATTTTTGCAAGCCTGTGATTAAAACGATTGGTTAAATTCATGTGGTTTTCTCCTTTTTATCACTTCTTTGTCACTGATCCTTTTTTAGAAAAAGTCCTTTTGTATGAAGGATCGTTTGATACCAAGCGACACCCTTTTCTAACACAGCCATATCAAAATCAAATCGTGCATCATGAAGTGCTGGTGTATCACCGACACCGAGAAAGAAAAAAACACATGGATACTTCTGGGTATAAACACCGAAATCCTCTGCTTGCAAGACCGGTTGTTCAAGCTCATGTAATTTTTCTGATTGCTTCAAGGCTGTATATAAGTGAGGATCATTGATGACCGCTGGATATCCATCATTATAACGGAATTGGATCGATACCTGCGAATTTTTTTGAAATTTCTCTGCTAAATCAGCCAGTTGTGCTTTGATCGAATCTTGGATTTGCTGATCATAAGAACGGATGCTGCCTGAAATAGTTACTTCATTTGCTAAAACATTTCGAATCGTACCACCAGTGATCTGTCCAAACTTTATTAAACGTCGCCATTCTTTAGGTAAAGATTGTTCCAACTCGTATACTTCATC
Organism: Enterococcus sp. C57; assembly: GCF_040887305.1. Classification (NCBI taxonomy): domain Bacteria; kingdom Bacillati; phylum Bacillota; class Bacilli; order Lactobacillales; family Enterococcaceae; genus Enterococcus; species Enterococcus sp. C57. Next base: position 57,110 of record NZ_JBFOFP010000011.1, read on the forward strand.
CATAAAACCAATTGCTCCTCGGATACTGTCGATCCCTTGTTCACTAGAGGCAATATGGGCTGATCTCCCTTTGACAATGATATCTGTCTCACTACTTTGTGCCATAAAGGCGCCCGATCGTGAATAGATCTCGCCTTTGGGAAGACCTGGCCATAAATGAAACCCGAAAATGGCTTGGACTTGATAGTCCTCTAACAAACCTGTTTGAATAACACTTTCCGCTCCGCCAGATATTTCTTCCGAAGGTTGAAAAATCAGAACAACGTTGTACATTAACTGTTCTTTATGATCTGCGATATATTCCGTTAACCCTAATAACATTGCCATATGTCCATCGTGACCACACGCATGCATCATCCCTTCATGAGTAGAAGCAAAGGGAAGATTTGTTTCTTCTTGGATCGGTAAGGCGTCAATATCTGTCCGAAAAGCAATCGTTTCGTTTTGTTGATGATCAAAATAAAGCAATAAACCAGTCTCGCCGATTTCATGCAGGACTCCCCCAAGATCCTTGATTTGTTCATGCAAATACGCTTTGGTTTTAAATTCATGAAAGCCGATTTCAGGAATTTGATGTAACGCCATGCGATGTTTTGCTAACATCGACATTCACCATCCCTTCATAGAGCCCTTTAACGACTGTTTCATATTCTTCATTTTTTACCCCAATGATCAAGTTTAATTCTTGTGCCCCTTGGGATAAGATCGATGTCCGAATCTCTAGTTGATTTAAGATGGATAAGACTTTGCCAGAAAGTCCAATCAGTTCTTTATGTGGTCCGCCAACAACTGAGATCAATGCCAGATTCTCGATAATTTCGACTTCCTCGACACCCAAATTTTCTTTTAACTCTTTGGTAATCAAAAATAATTGATCTGCAATGGCTTCTGCTGAAACGACTACTCCAATATTGTCGATCCCCGAAGGAATGTGTTCGATCGAGATACCATGATTCGCAAAGACACTCATTGCTTTCCAAATAAACCCGATTTCATCAGACATATGTCGTTTAAATAGTGTTAGCGAAAGAAAATCTTTTTTTCCAGCAATCCCTGTTAAGCCATTTTCTTTTTCGACTTCTTTGCTGGAAATTCTAGTGCCTTGCGCCTCTGGATCGTTCGTATTTTTTATTTGAATCGGGATACCTGCTTCTTGTACTGGGAAAATAGCTGATTCATGGAGAACATTTGCCCCCATATACGCCATCTCTCGTAATTCTCTAAATGAAATTTCTTTGATGATTTTTGGCGTGTCAATGATTCGTGGATCAGCCATCATAATCCCGGAAACATCCGTCCAATTCTCATAACAGTCGGCATTCAATAGTTTGGCTAAGATTGCGCCAGTGATGTCGCTCCCACCTCGCCCCATCAATTTTTCTTTTCCAACTGGATTAGCACCATAGAATCCTGGGACTACTAGTGGGCCTTTTTCTTGATAAATAGTTATTATTGCTTGTTTCGTCCGTTCTTCATCGATCTCACCCGTATAATCAAAGAAAATCAGTTCTTTCGCATCTATAAACGTATAACCAACATATTCAGCTAATAACTTCGCAGTGAGATATTCTCCCCGACTGACCAAAAAATCTTGCGAGACTTTTTCTCGCTGTAATTTTTTTTGGATCTCTAACAATTCATCTTCAATCGGAAAAGTCAACGACAAGACATCTCTCACTTGAATGAATCGTTCACAGATCCTTTCCCACAAAGGTGTCCAGTCGACTCCATGATGAAGATAGGCATGGATCAAATACAAGAGATCCGTGACTTTGTCATCTTCTTTTGTTCGTTTTCCTAAAGCGGAAACAACGATCACACTTCGTTCAGAGGCAGCTAAAATAATAGATTTTACCTTTTTGAATTGTTCTTCATGAGCCATCGATGAGCCACCAAATTTTGCGACTTTCATTGGATCACCTCCCTGATTGTTGATAACAAGGCAGAGGCGATTTGTACAGCATTCGCAGCTGCGCCTTTACGGATATTATCCGCTACGGTATACAGTAACAGCCCATTTTCCAATGTAGGATCATGCCGGAGTCTGCCGACGTATACCTCATCTGTTCCTTTAGCAAGGATACTGGTCGGATAACTATGGTTGGGCAAATCATCCACGACTGTTATTCCCGGAAAATGTTGCAAACATTGACGGACTGCTGCAAGTGAAAATGGCTGCGCCAACTGGACTGCGATTAAAACACCATGACCAACTTCAATGGGGACACGTACACAAGTAGCCGAAACAGGTAAGTTAGGCAAATGTAGGATCTTCCTTGTTTCAGCCATCATTTTGTGTTCTTCTTTCGTATACCCATCAACCAACGGTGCATCAATTTCGGGGATGACTGTTTGACTGATATCATACGGATAAAGCGAAGGTTCCTGCCCTTTTTGAGTGGCGTGAAGATCAGTTAGCCCTTGTTGCCCCGAACCAGAGACCGCTTGATAGGTGGAATAGTTCACGCGGTTGACACCAAATGTCTGTTGCAATGCCTTTAACGGTAAAACGGCTTGGATCGTGGAACAGTTTGGATTGGCAATCAATCGGTTCATTTCATGATCTGCTAGATTGACTTCTGGAACGATCAACGGAATCGACGGATCTTCTCGCCAAGCAGAAGAATTATCAATGACGACCAACCCATGTTCTCTAGCAAGTGGCGCAAATTCAAGTGAAATTTCTGCTCCGGCTGAAAAAAGCGCTAAATCATACCCGTCAAATGATGTCTTTGTTAATTCTTCTACTGTGTATTCTTTTCCCTTAAACACACAGATTTTTCCAGCTGAACGCTTGGATGCTAATAATTTCAAACGACCTACTGGAAAATCATATTCTGCTAACACGTTCAACATCGTTTGACCAACTAAACCAGTTGCTCCAACGATACAGGTATCTATTTTGCGCATCTTTGTCATCCTCTCTATAATTCCCGTAATGCAGCGATCAATGCAGTGTTTTCCCTCGTTTGTTCGTCTTTGATTTTTAGTACTCGGGCAGGCGTTCCACCCACTACGGTATCAGCTGCTACATCTTCTAAAACAACTGCTCCAGCCGCTACGACTGCATTTTTGCCAATACGGACACCTTCAACAATGACAGCATTCGCCCCCACCAAGACACCGTCTTCAACCACCACTGGTTGAGCGGAAGCCGGTTCGATCACACCCGCCAACACTGCACCCGCACCAATGTGACAATTTTTGCCGACAATCGCTCTTCCGCCTAAGATTGCCCCCATGTCGATCATCGAGTTTTCCCCAATCTCCGCACCGATATTGATAATCGCTCCCATCATGATGACCGCATGATCACCGATCGTTACTTGATCCCGGATAATTGCTCCTGGCTCGATCCGAGCATTGATTTCTTTTAAATCAAGCAGAGGTATGGCACTATTTCTAGCTGTTTCTTCTATTTCGATCTCAATGATTTTAGCGGATTCTTTTGCGAGGATTGGTGCGATTTCTTGGTAATCACCGAAAATAATTTGGCTATTCCCCTGACCAAATACTTTACACTTTTCAAATTTAATTGGTTCAGTGACATTTAAATACACTTTAACCGGTGTTTTTTTATCAGCTGTTTGAATCAAACGTATAATTGCTTGTGCGTCCATTTGCTTTCTCTCCTTTATCCACCTAAAGTATCTGCTAATTGATAGTATCCAGCTGGTTGATTGCTTAACCAAAAAGCTGCACTTACTGCTCCTTCTGCAAAAATCTGATTGGAAAACGATTCATGTTTGATTGATAATACTTCATCCGTAGATGCAAATAAAACTTCGTGCTCTCCAGGTACAGAACCAATACGTAAACTGTGTACTCCGATTTCATCGGTTTTTCTAGGTTGATCTTTCCATTGGAAAACAGGCGATAGTTTGCGGACTTCTTGCATACTAGCGAGTAGTGATTGAGCCGTTCCAGAAGGCGCATCTTTTTTTTGGTCATGATGTTTTTCAATCAATTCGATTTGCCATGTTTTCAATAATTCAGCAGCCTGCTTCACTAATTGATTCATGACAAAAATCCCTAAAGAAAAGTTCGCACTGTATAAAATGGGGAAACGTTGCCCAAACGCTTCGATTGCCTGGAATTGTTCCTCACTATAGCCAGTCGTTCCGATCACGACTGGAAGTTGGTGTGCTGCTCCATAATCTAGCACTTTTTCCAAATTATCTGCGTGAGAAAAATCAATAAGGAGTGAGATATTACTCGGAAAAGATAAAGTAGTCGCTTCTTTAAGGGAGACTTTTGGAAAAACGACCTCATGTTCATAAGACTCAATGACTTCTTGGATTTTTTTGCCCATTCGTCCATGTCCGACTACACCAATTTTCATACCTGTTCTCGTCCTTTCATAGGTAATAATTCCTGTAATACTCCTCGCTTGTCCTCAGACAGAGGAACAAGTGGTAGCCGTAACGCACCTGAAGGAAGAGCCATCATCTCCATTGCGGCTTTTATTGGGATCGGATTTATTTCACTAAACAAGGCATGGATCAATGGTAAGGCAGTTAATTGGATTTGTTGCGCTCGTCGAAGATTCCCTTGCTCAAACGTTGCGACTAATTCATGGACTAATCTAGGCTGGATATTGGCCCAAACACTGATAACCCCACTTCCACCCACACTTAATATCGGCAAAATAGCTTCATCGTTGCCACTATAAAGGACAAACGAGTCTGTCAAAAGACGACCAACTGCCATCACATAAGCCAGATCACCTGATGCTTCTTTGATCCCGCTGATTTGTGGATGTGTCGCTAATTTTTCCAGGACTGGGATTGGGATCGTCATTCCAGTTCTAGATGGTACATTGTATAAAATGATCGGTCGTGGTGATTGGTCAGCAATTGCAGTAAAATGCGCCAACAAACCTGCATCACTTGTCTTATTATAATAAGGCGTGATCACTAACAATTGATCCGCCCCAATCGCTGCTAAACGTTGGACTCTTTCAATTGTTTTTTTCGTATCGTTTGTTCCTGCGCCTGCGATGACTGGGATTCTTTTATTTACTTTTGCTACTGTAAAACGTAGAATCTCCTCTTCTTCTTCTGGCGTTAACGTCGAAGATTCCCCAGTTGTTCCTAACACTAACAGGCCATCTGTACCTTCTGAAAGATGAAACTCAATTAGTTTCTCTAATCCTTGATAGTCAATTTCGCCAAGCGCATCCATCGGTGTAATCAATGCAACGATCGAACCTTTAATCATACGACATCTCCTTTTGTGACCATTCATGAACAGCTGGTCCCGTCATTTGTATTTGTGTCTCCCCAGTAATCATTAACTCTCCTTGCTCTAAGTGAATCATGGCCTTAGCACTTGCTAAGTATCCATGATCTCTAGCTACGACATAAGCCGCACAACAGCCAGTACCACAAGCCAATGTCCAACCAACGCCACGTTCATACGTGCGTACGATCAGTTCCTGTTCATTGACTCGTTGGACAAAATTAACATTGGTTTTTTCTGAGAATAATGGATGGTGACAAATCTGTTCCCCTAACGCTTTCATTTGTTGCGCTTTTGCATCCTCTACAAAAACAACGGTATGGATCGTGCCCATAAACAAACTAGTTAGCTGGACATCCACTTGTCCAATACGTACTATTTGATCCACGATGGGTTCTGTTTGATTGACCGCTAACTTTTCTGTCGAATAATCGGGTTGTCCCATCTGAGCGGTACAATAAAAAGGTTCTTCTGTCAAAATTTCAATGGAAATCACACCCGCTAATGTGTGTACGTCGAAAGGTGAAGTTTCTACCATAGCTTTATCCCATACATGCCGAGCAAAACAACGAATCCCATTCCCACACATCGGCGCCTGACTGCCATCTTTGTTGAAATAAAGCATCGTTAAAGGTTGCTCTCGAACGACAATCAGCCCATCTGTATCAAAACGATCCTGTCCACACCACTTGCTGGCTAATTGGTGATAATCGATACCTTCTTCATAGTCCATTAAGATAAAATCATTGCCGCAACCATTATATTTATGCAGGATCATTGAACTTCACCTCGCAATAAATCCTCATATTCTTGCCTACGTACCACTAATCGAGCAGTTTCACCGTTGACGAATACCACAGCAGGCCTCAAGGCTCGGTTATAGTTGCTACTCATTGAATAACCATAAGCGCCTGTGGCATATACCGCTAATATATCTCCGGGTTCAGCGATAGGCAAAAGAGCTTCTTGAATAACCACATCACCTGACTCACACATTTTCCCAGCGATCGTGACTTTTTCGGTTTTCTTTTCCCTTAATTTGGTTGCCAGATCACATTGATAGCTCGCTTGATAGAGTGCTGGACGGATATTATCGGTCATTCCCCCATCGACAAAATAATATTTTTTATTTGGCGTTTGCTTAATAAATCCTACCGTATAAAGCGTCGTTCCTGCTTCCCCAACGATACTTCTTCCGGGTTCGATCAACAATTCATTGATTACTAATCCTTGTTTTTTTAAAGCTTCTTCCGTAAAACGTACTAATTCTCGAACAGATTCTTCAATGGGTAATGGCTGATCACTTTCGGTATAACGAATACCGAATCCTCCCCCAAGATTTAGCGAAAGTACTTCATCAAAATCTTTAAGATAACCAACCAGTTTATGGATTTCTGCTATCCATGCCGATAGTTCAAAAATCTGCGAACCAATATGGGCATGAAAGCCTTCTAATTGTAAAAATCCACTATCCTGAATAAATTGGATCGCTTTTTGACACTCTTCGCTTTCATAGAGTAGACCAAATTTTGAATCAATATGAGCAGTAACGACATATTCATGCGTATGTGCTTCGATCCCTACATTCAACCGGATCATTACCTGGAGTTCTTTTTGATATTCTTGGCTAAGTGCGACTAACAATTCAACTTCCATGAGATTATCCGCTACAAAATGAACAAGTCCATTTTCGATAGCATAACGGATTTCCGCAGGTGTTTTATTGTTTCCATGAAAATAGACCTCTTCCATTGGAAAGTCAGCACACACAGCTGTATAAATCTCGCCACCACTAACTACATCTAAACCTAATCCTTGTGATTGAATCAGTTTTAACATGGCAACGGTCTGAAATGCTTTTGATGCATATAAAATCTTTGTCTTAAAATGATCTGATTGAAATCCTTGTTTAAATGCCTTGATGTTCTCCACCATTTGCTTCTCGTCGTAAACATAAAGGGGTGTTTGATATTGTTTTACTAATTGACTAACAGGAATTTCACCGATCATTAATTCTGACATTCGAGACTACCTCTTTTCCGCAATGTTTTTTAAAATTTCTCTCATTAAGATTTGAATTTTATTTGAATAATATTAAACAAATTCTCAGTGATTGTCTACTATATTCATAAATTTAATAAAAAAAAGTGCATTCATACATTTTTTTGTATAAATACAAAACTAGCGAATAAAAGATTAAAAAACAATGGATATGCTCATAAATCTCACTATTTCAATCATACAATCTAGTGAAAGCAACTGCTCCATCAAATAAAAATACGTTTGGTTGCGATCATTCCATCGAAACCAAACGTATTTTTTTAATCCTTCGTTGTAAAAAGGAGAGCTATTCCTTTGTTCATCAGAAAATTCATTCTTAAATTGATTTTACTTAAACCACATACCCAAAGTAAACGGCTAAAAACATCAATGATGCACCTAACATCACAAATAAGTGCCAAATAACATGTGTGAACCTCTTGCTTTTCATGCTATAAAAAATTGAACCGATCGAGTAAGCTAACCCACCAGCGACCAATAAAAGTAAACCGGTCAAATTGATGTTTTGATAAAGTTTCGGTAAAACAATCACGATTCCCCAGCCCATCACATTATAAATAATCGTTGATACTTTAGAAACCTGACTGGCTTTCGCTAAAGTCAAACACTTGTAAATGATCCCGATAACTGCTGTTGCCCAGATTACACTAAGTAATAGTACACCAGAAAGTCCCTGAACGATTAACAGGCAAAAAGGCGTATAGGTCCCGGCAATCAGTAAATAGATCGAACAATGATCGAATATTTGAAACACTTTTTTTGCTTTTGTAAAAATCAAGCTATGGAACAACGTAGAACTGAAAAAAAGCAAAAACAGCGAACTGCCATAAATGATAAACGCAACATAATCGAGGGTTGAATGAGCTTGTTCCATCAGCAAGTCAAAACAAATGAGACTTAAAAACGCTGCAATTCCATGGGTGACGGCATTCAACACTTCATTCACTATTTGATACTTCCGACTAAATTCTACTTCCATTTTTGTATTTCCTCCAATCATTGATGCCTTCTTCTCATAAACCTATTATATACTGTTTATAAGACTTTTACATCTAGTTTTCAAAACTATATTAAAACTTAATGTTTAAAATAGCAAATGAAACACACTATCCCGACCACTAGCAATCCAATCAATACGAATCCAAGAATCAAAAGAGATCGTTTTTTTTGGCTATCGATTTTCTTGACTTCTTTTTCAATGTCTTGATCTTCATAGGGAATACGGTGTCCTCGTACCAGCAACCGGTGACTATTGACCATATAAGGGGTACACGTTAATAATGTAACTAAATCCTGCCCTTTTTCAATCATCAGATCATCAAGATCTGTAGGCTCAATAATTTTGATTTGATCCACTTGATACGCTAATTTACCATTCTGACTTTCGATAAAAAACAAATCGTTTTTCTCTAGTTGATCTAAATCCGTAAATAGTTTGGCTTTAGGTAATCCACGATGACTGGAAAGAACGGCATGAGTACTTTCACCCCCAACTGGATAAGAGGTTCCTGCCAATACAGAGGCACCTTTTTCCAGAAAAAAAGAAGTCGTTTGGTCAAAAATCGGTAGTCGCACATTGATTTTCGGGATTGATAACACACCAATGGTATGTTTTTGGATCGTTGATTGTGTTACCTTCTCCGGTTCTTCTTCGGAGAATGGGTCAGAGCCTGGGGAAGAATTACTTTTTGCAAGTTCTCGATTTTTTTCTAGATATTCTTGTTGGATTTTCTCTAACTCTTCTGTCTTTTGTTGTTGTGCTTGTTGTTGGTATTTTCTAATGATTTGCTGATCCAGGTAATCATTGATACGATCACTAACAAAAGGATACATAAAAATTACGATTCCTGTGATGAATAACAAGGTCATGAAACTATCCAAATATCGCCGCTTTTTGTTACTCATTGATCGTCATCCTTTTTTGACTAGTTTTTCCTTTTATTGATGGGATTTTTTTACTTTTACAAAATAACCAATTCCCATGATTAATAAGACTGTACCAATTGTTAGGTAAAGGTAAATCCCTTTGCCACCTGTAGAAGGTAATGTTCCTTTATGCTTGTTTGGTACCTTTTCTGGTGAAATGACTTGTCCAGACAAATGATAAGATTGTTCATCGACTACAAATGAAAGGCGGTTAGTCAACTGTACATAATTTTCTGGTGCCTTGATTTCTTCTAAATAGTAGGTTCCATAAGCTAATCCAATGATGGTAATCAACCCATCTTTTTCAGTAGTAAAAACAGTCGCTTTTCCTTGCTCTTTCGTCCAATTAACGGCTTTCGTTTGAGGATCAATCAACAAATAGTTCGCCTCACTTGAATCTTGGTCTCGAACGACAAAGCTAGCACCTGCTAACGGTTGGTTTGTTGAAACCGCTCCATCAACTTTGATAAACTGCTTACCACCTGTAACTACTTCAACAGTTGGTGGTGTTTGGTCTTTCGTATAGTCGTTTTCTACATTTGCTTCATTTTGGTATCCTGTAGTTGGATTTGCTTGGTCATTCAAATACATATAATAAATAAATTTCAATGTTCCTCCAGGCGTTAAAGAAGGAATGTACGCTGGATCAACTGCCACCGTAAAGCCATTTTCTTGCTCAATCACTGTATAATGACTTGGATCGATTGTTGTTTCTCCATCGTAAAGTGCATAGCCATTGGCGCCATTGACTGCATGATGAAAAGTCAATGCTGCATCGTGTTGATCGATTAGATTGAATTTCGTGTATTTGTTCATTGAACCTTCTTTATCAGCAATTCCTTCGGGAAGATTGACCTTGATTTCATACTGGATCATTTCGCCAATTGCTACATCTTTGCCATTTAATTTTGGCGTACTTTTTTCAACTTTTGATGTATCATTTTTAATCGTTTTTTCAACAGGTGTTTGATTATTTTCGGTAATTTCAAATGCTGTTTTCGTTTGACTCTCAATCAATGCGGCGTTATCTGGTGCCTTCACTTCTTCCAAAAGGTAGTGACCAACTTCTAATCCGTGAATTTCCATCTGACCTTTTTCACTGTTTTCTTCAATGAAGTCAGCTGTTCCGATATGATACGTTTTCCCAGTCAAAAAAGATTTAGCAGCGGTTTGATCAGTTGCCCAAGTATAAAGACCGTCTTTCACACTATGAAGGTATTTTTTTACTGCTCCTTCGGTTTTTGAAATGTTAAAGGCTGCGCCATTCAATGGTTCATTTTCGGCTGTCCCCACTTTTTTGACTTGCAATACCCCATTATTAGAAACAAGATTTTTAGGATATAAATGAATCGTGTCTAATTCTTCTGTACCATACTGATAAGAGCCGTCTGGTTGTTTGATCATTTCATAAACAGGAAAAGCCAATACCATATTGCCAGCTGCGACTACCCCTGCTTTCGGTTCTTCTTTGATGACATAAACCGCATCTTTTCCGTTTTGAGATTTTGGCAATTCCAACGTTACGCTTCCTTGTGCATCTGTCGTTCCCGACGTGATAGGTTCTCCAGGAGTCAGCTCTTGAACTGCTTGTTGCGCTTCTTCGACTGATTTACCATTATTTCGTTGTTCATAAAATTGATTCGTTACATTATAAACAGTAAATGATACATCTCCTAGACCTTGATATTGGTCAAACTCTGTCATCTCTTTCCCACTGTTTTGAATAACATTGGGTAAAGAAAGTGCTTTTTTCTTATGCAAGATCACTTGTGCAACTTCTTGATCGGTAGCTGCAAAGACAGGCGATTGCCCTACCCAGCTACCTAAAACAGCTGATAACACGAATAATATTCCCCAACAAATGTCGATTGCTTTCCACTCTTTTTTCATTTATTTTCACCTTTCTTTCTCCATTTCCACAGACTGATACTAACTAGTATTAGCCCAACGATGACATAAAACTGGCTATTTTTTTCATTTGTTTTAGGCAGCAAACCGAAATCTGCTTTACGATTCTTTACCTTCAAAGGATCCGCCTGTTGTCCGTTTTGCTGAAACGAATTTTTTTCAACTACAAAAGGAATTAGCTCGTCACTTTTGATATAACCTTTCGGTGACTGGATCTCTTCAAGGTAATAATTCCCGTCGGTCAACCCTCGAACTGAAAAATTCCCTGATTGGTCGGAAGTTAGTCTATACGCTCCTTCACTACTCATTCGCCAAGTAACGCCTTCCTTCGTTTGATGAAGGTATTTACCTCTTAGATTTCTTACTAGAAATACAGCGCCTTGTAGAGGACTTTGATTTAGACTATCAATTTTCAAAAAATGCTTTCCTCCCGTACGGATGGCAGTTGATCGTTGGAGGTACTCACGTTCTGTAGTGACCGTGACGTTATTCTTCAATTCCTCGTCTGGAATTGCTGTCGCTGATACTTGCATCTGATAGGTAATCGAAAGTGGTTGTCCAACCATTTTTTGGAGTGTCTCTTTAGCCAATGTCAATTCAAAGCCATTTTGATGAGAAATCATCTTATACCCGGAATGTATTTCTTGTCCGCCAATTTTGAGTTTCCATGTATCAGGTAAGAAGAGCAAATGATCATCAGCTTCATCAATGAGTTGATAGCTTTGACAGTCAGAAACAATGGTATCTACTGTATAAGTGACGATTTCACCAAACGAAACACTGGAATCTCCTTGGATCTTTTTTTCCAAAAAAGAAAGTGGAGTCGTTTCTTCGTTCTTAGGATATAAATGAATCGTCTTCAATTCTTGACCTTGCTCATTATTAATTGGGAGTACCACAACTAAATTGGCTGATTTTTCTTTGACGTTTACTGGTGTCTTCGTTTCTTGAAAAAGATACACTTGATCTCTTCCTTGTGCATCTTGCTTTGGTAATTGAAATTGAGCGATACCAGCTTCGTTACCAACGGTTTTGGTGATTTGTTCTGTTACAAACGTTCCGATCTCTTGTCCCTTTTTTGCTAATTGTTGTTGCGCTGTTGTGACATCGATCCCTTGTTCTCTCAATTGATAGAAAGAAGCTGTGACATCATAAACCGAAAAACTCACCTCATTTAGCCCCTGAGCTTCTTGGAAGAATACTTGCTCTTCACCCGTATTTTTTTGTGGATCAGGTAAATTCCCTTCCGTAAACAGAAGTTTATGCAAGATAATCTGTACTTGCTCATTCGAAGATTGATTCGGAATATGTTGAGCCGCACTTCTTTGCGATCCAATCGTCAACAACAGCGGAATGAGGAACAAGATATACCAGATTCTTTTTTTCATTACGCCACGCCCTTTCTTTGTTTTTTGAAAAAAACAACGAAACATGTGCTGCTTATCGCAAGGAAACCAGCTAAATAGAACCAAATACGACCCATTCCGCCAGTCTCAGGTAAAGGAACTTTGACTTGATTGGTAATCGTTAACGTAATTTGATTATTTTCGTCTCCAGCTACTAATCCACTTTCTTGTTTGGACCCATCCACGGTCACTGTTCCATCTTCCTTCACCACGATCAAGACTGGCTTTTTCAATCCTTGATACCCATCTGGTGTTTTGGTTTCCGTTAACGTGTAAGAACCAGGTTGAAGGTTTTCAAATGTAAATGTATCCGTTAATTCACCTGCTTGAGGTAGTTCGACACTTGACCCTTCCCCCTCTAGTTTAAAGCTAGCCCCTTTTAATGATTGCCCGTTATCTTGTTTTTTATAGACCGTAAGATTAAAAGGTTTGAGATGGTTTTGATGCTGTAATGTCCACTGCGGATCTACCTCAACATTTTCATGTTCATAGTGGATCGTGCCATATTGATCAATCGTCCATTCATAATTCCCAGCAATCGTATCATAGCCAACGGGTCCTTTCGTCTCTACCATTCGATATTCTCCTGGTTCCTCTACTGTAAATTGAGCCAGTCCCGTTAGTTCCGATACTTTTGTCGCTACTGTTCGATAACTATCAGCAGCATCTTTTTTCTGTAATTCAAAAGCAGCACCTGCTAAGTGGACTTTTTCTGACCCATGAAGCGTATATTTGTGAATCGCCAAAGGAATTTTTTTGAAAGGATTTTCGATCGTTAGAAGAATCGCCTGTTCCTCGATTTTTGCGGATTGTCCGTCGATCGTTACCTTTCCTTCGGCTGATACCGCAATCTTCCAGGTGTTTTTTTGAGCAAGTTCATGTCCGTCTGGTGCCTGTACCTCTGTAAGCGTATAGGTTTCCCCTTTCATTAATCGAACATCAGCAGGCAAGTGATAACTGCCATCTTTGTTATCGATCAAGCGGATCGTTTTAGATTGACCAGTTAATTCGAAAACTGCTCCTACAAGATTTTTTGCTCCAGATGAAGAATGTTTGGTGATGTTCAAATCAAATGGTGTAAACTTTTTAGTATTTTTCCAAGTCGTATCGTTGACTTTAGCAGCCTCATAGCCTTCAACGGTCATTTCGTTACTTGCTTGATAGTTAAACGCTTGTCCTTGGTTATTAAATTTTGGCAACATCATGTTTTCTTGATAGTCAGTGCCATTACTTGCTGAGAGTAACTTGATGTCTTCACGTCTCCAAGTTCCCTCGGTATCATTAGTTGGTTTATTTAACTGGATAAATCCAGTTTTCCAACTATTTTTATCTGTTGTTGGCGTTCGTTTTATTTCATAAGTGATTTGATCTGGTCGTAGGCTAGTATCATGATCATATTCTTCCCATTCTTTTGCGAAAGACAATGTTACGCCTGGTGCTTTTGCGGAAGGAACGCCAAATTCAACAATTGTTGAAGCATCCGCCGTCGGTTGCAAGGTTGTTTTTTCATTCATTTGGTACCATACATCGGGTTTAAACGTTTTACTTTCAGTTTGGATTCGTACCTGATAATGGATTTGAATTTCCTGATCTTTCCCTAAATATAGTTGATTGCTTTGGATCGTTGAACCAGAAATACCAATCGTAGGCATTACTGCGACAGCATTTTTCCCTACATCTTTGATCGTGAGAGTATTTTCTTCGTAAACAAAGGGTTGAGCAATCGGATCAATCACTTTTCCATTACTGATGGTTCCAGCAATATGAACCGCTTTTTTCGCTAAATAATCAGAAATATCTGTGGCACGATCAGCCGATTCGTAATAGAATTGACCAGATTCATCCGTTGATACCATTTTCTTCATATTTGTTTCCACATCCGCTTTTGATAAGCCAGCTGGAATATCTGATTGCAATTGGATTCCTAAGCCATGGATCTTGATTCCTCGTTCTTTCAACGCTAATGCTTCGCCGATCGTTGCTGTAAACGTGCTCCGAATTTGCTTCTCTCGATGGTTTTGATCTGGAACATTGTAATATCTACTTAAAAGAGAAGTATTTCCGGCTCCTTCTCGTACATCGCTAAATTCAGTTCCATAATAACTACCATCTTGTTCTGTAAACACTTTATTCACGTGATAGGAGTAGGTTGGCACACCATCCGTTAATAAAACAATCACTTTTTCATGATTATTTTGTTCAGCCAACATCTCACCAGCTTCTCTAAACGCTTTTTGAGTAAAGGTTCCCCCTTGTGTCGTTGAAGGAGTGATCGCTTTAATCTGATTTTTTACAGAATTGAATGAACTTAGAGGGATTGAACCGTTGTTATAACCCACACTAGAATAACCAATATAGCCAAGATTGATTTTTTCAGCTATACCACTATGGTCAAGGGTATCTACAAAACTATTGACCCCTCGTTTCACTTCGGCTAAACGATTGTCTTCATTCATACTGCCTGACCAATCGACTACTAATACAACGTCTACAGGTGAAAACTCTTTTTGAACGTTCCCACGTACATTTAAAAAAACATCGTATAATCCTGGTGTAGTCGTTTCTCGTGCATATTTACGAATAGCATAAGAGGATTCTTCTCCTGTTCCCCCGTATTCAATATAAGAATTTGACCGATTAGATGGGTCGCCATTCCATGACGTCACACCATCCCACTGACCATTTTGATTTCCTTGATGATTGAGAACCGTTTCGTTTCCTGTCGGCTGCCACGCTGCTTGTGGGTAGACCCCGGTAGAATCGTTGGTATAATTTGGTACGATAGGTGTGACAGTTTGTTTATTATTTCTAGCAGAAAAGAGAGCGGGAAATTCAAACGGACGTACAACCTCTTCTTTTGTCTCTTCTTCAAGATCTTGTTCCTTTGCTTGCTGTTCTTCATTTCCTCTTTCTGTTGATTCCTTTGTGTCTGCTTCGTTAGATTTAGTCGATTGCTCCGTTGTTTCCAGCGAAGTTTCCTTATTACTTTGTTGCTCTAATGTATTATTTTCCAGAAACTTAAATGATTCCTTCACAATCGGCGTGAGTGCTTTTCCTTGCTCATTTTCTGCCGTTTGTTGTTCCACTAAAACTTCTACGTCAACTGACTGATTCTGCTTGATGCCTGCAAAAATCCACTTCTCGTGATACTCTTGCTTGAAAAATTGGCTAGTTGTGAGCCATTTTCCACTAGTTTCATTAAGGTATTCCGTATATTCAATTGTTGGAATTGGTAGAAGCATTTCTCTTGTTTCTGAATCAATAACCCGTACCAAGTATCTATGTCCTTGGTCATTCTCAGAAAGCCCTAATTCGACGGTCAATTGTTCCGCAGATTGATGAGCTTGGACTTGGCCATATTCATTAGCCATTATTTCCATAGTAGCCTCATTACTTGCTTCGACAAGTTTCCTATTCTGAAAGAAAAAATTGAGTACAACAATGATTCCTAAAGACCCTAACAAAAAGAATAATTGTTTCTTTCTCATAGATATCCTCCTTAAAAATTATTTAAAATTCAGTTAGATAATATAAAAAAAGAGAAAAAACCTCTATTTTTTCTCTTTTTATTCTCATTCAATTTTTAAGTGGATTTTTTAGTTATATTAAATCTATAGAAGATATGTAAATAAGAAACATATCTATAAACGTTATGTTATTTTTATATAATGATATAGTTTATATTTTCAAAATAACTGATCGAATAGACCTGGTTTTGAAACACTGACTTTCTTCTCATTTCTACAATTATTGAAAAAATATAAAAATCTGAGATACATATTTACAAGATGATAAAGATGAGTTAATAATAATAATAATACTAAATTAGAAAAGATGGTGATTTATTGATCGAGCAATTATTGTTAGATGATCATTCGCGAGGAAAATTAGCTGTTTATGGTCAACTATTGACGTTATCTCCAGGAGAGCACTTGATCGATAACCTAAGAGAAAACTTAGAAACAACAATCAGTATGGTTAAACTAAAAAAAATCCTTGTTTCTATTCAAGAAGACTTGGAAAAGATAAGTAATAAACAATTATTAACGGCTAAAAATAAGTTGATCATTCGTGAAAGAATGATCCATTACAATCAATATCAAAATTTTTTAACCACACAAAGTATCCCTTATCAGTTATTGCTTAGTATCATCAAGAAGCAAGATGAAGATCTTGCTTCTTTTTGTCAACGCAACTATATTAGCCGTTCCACTTGTTTTCGCCAAACCAAAAAATTAGCGCAGTATTTTAAAGACTATCATATCACTATGAACTTAACGAACTTAACACTAACAGGTTCGGAAATGCTGATCCGGATTATGTTTTTTAACTTTTTTTGGTTTGTTTCATTAGGTGAAAGTCTAGATGATCTCTATTTTAGCGATGATTTAAAAGCACTATTTGAGTTATACGAAGCGGAACACCTGAAAGATAAATATGCAATCGGCAAGAAGCAAGCTATGCTCCATTGTAAAATCAATCTTTTACGAATTAAAGAGGGTCATTTCACTGATATTTATGAATTAACTCCCACTTCTTTTATCCCTAGTGGAACAGATCTTGAATTTTTTTATGATTTCTTTCAACTTGCTAATTTGAAGCTCGATATTTTAGAAATCAATTCCCTTTTTTATTTGTTCTATTATTGGCCTTTTCTAAATTCCAAATCAGATGTCCAATTACCAATCGTTGAACATTCTTATCTGCAGGCGAACAACCATTTAAAAAAAGTCTTGGAAGAGTTTGAAACGCATTGTCAAAAATATATTAGTAATTTCAACTTTCATGAAGAGCCTTCCCTTCATGCGAATATCTACCTTTCATTGTTGAATTTTACTGTATTCAAACAAAAAATCCCTTTAACAACCTTTTTTATTTCTACGTATATCCAAAAGAAATATCCTATGATCCAAATTTTAGCTACTAAAGTCGAAAGTTATTGGAAAAAGATTGCGAATCGTAAAAACTTCCTTTGGTTAAAAAATTGTAGTAGTGAATTAGCTTTCATCCAAGCTTGTTTACTTTATCCGTATTATACCAAGCTGGAAGAAGACTATAAATTGAAAGTTGGCTTTATCAACGTTTCAGAATACTTGATCACTTATGAGATATTTAATCTAGGTGAAAAGATTCCTTTTATCGAGATTGAAAAAGCCCATCTGCCACTCACGAAACAGTATGATTTTTATATTATTGGTTCACCCTTGCTTATTCCTCCAGAGCTAGACCCAGCAAAATATGCGGTCATTGATTTTTGTCGTTACAATGATTTTGAAACGGCATTGTATCAACGACTTTCACATGCCCACCATGAAAAATTAAAAAAACAGCTATAAATAAAGGCTTTTGCTCAAGTATCCTACTGGATCTTGAACAAAAGCCTTTATTGTTATTTTGATGCACGTTTTACGTATGTGCCTTCTGTTGTATTGATTTCAAGTAGTTCATCTGTTTCGATGAAGTCTGGAACGTTAACGACTAAACCTGTTTCCATTGTAGCTGGTTTACCAGAACCAGTCACGGTTGCTCCTTTAATTGAAGGTTGTGTTTCAACAACACGCAAAACAACCGTTGTTGGAAGTTGAACACCAATCACTTCGCTGCCGAAGAATTGAATTTTTACTTCCATATTTTCTAAAATATATTTCATTTCTTCTTCTACAGTCTCTACTGGAATTTCATATTGTTCATATGTTTCAAGATCCATAAAGAATGCTGTGTCGTCCATTGTATATAAATATTGTACTGGTTTCGTATCAATATGTGCTTTTTCAAACTTTTCTTCTGGTCGGAAAGTTGTGTCATATGTTGCTCCTGAACGAACATCTTTTAGTTTCATACGCATCACAGTGTTTCCTTTACCAGGTTTGTGGTGGCTTGCGTCTAAAACTTTAATTAATTTACCGTCTTGAACAAATGTCATACCGGCTCTTAAATCACTTGCTGAGATCATTATTTTTGCTCCTTCTTAACTTAATCATAATCAACTTTATTGTATCAGACAACTGCTTAGAAAACTAGGGAATTATCTATTTTTAAGTTTTACTCTTTGACTTTCTCGTTTAATCATGCTATTTTTAATGAAATTCATTTTTGGAGGGACTTCACATGACAAACAGCAAATCAAAACAAATGAATATTTGTTGTTGTATGGTGCATAAAAGCAGCATACGATTTGTCATGTCTATTAATAGCCCTTCATAAATTGGTATTGCCTTCTTCCGTTTTCCAATACTTATTTCATGATTTTTTCAAGGAGCTGATTTAATAGTCAGCTCCTTTTTATATTCTATTTTTTTAGGAGGGAATTATGATCATTACAACAATCACCGAAGCAATTGGTTCCACCCCGTTTTTTAAATTTACTGCTAAAGATTATCCTATGCCCCAACATTCAGCTATTTATGCAAAATTAGAGTATCTGAACCCCGGCGGAAGTATCAAAGATCGACTCGGTCATTATCTGATCCAACAAGGGATTCAAACCGGACAGATCACAAAAGAGACAACAATTATTGAACCTACTGCTGGTAATACTGGAATTGGTTTAGCATTAACTGCTTTAAGTTATTCTATCAAAACAATTTTTGTCGTTCCTGAAAAATTCAGTATGGAAAAACAACAAGTGATGAAAGCATTAGGTGCAACAATCATCCACACACCAAGTGAACTGGGCATCGTTGGTGCGATTGAAAAAAGTAAAGAATTAGCGAAAACCATTCCTCACAGCTTTCTACCAATGCAATTTGAGAATTGGGCGAACCCCATGGCCTATTATCAGACGATCGGACCGGAAATTAGTCAAGAACTTACAGAACCAATCACTAGCTTTGTAGCGGGGATTGGTAGTGGC
This sequence comes from Enterococcus sp. C57, assembly GCF_040887305.1. Lineage (NCBI taxonomy): Bacteria > Bacillati > Bacillota > Bacilli > Lactobacillales > Enterococcaceae > Enterococcus > Enterococcus sp. C57. Next base: position 76,505 of record NZ_JBFOFP010000011.1, read on the forward strand.
GGTACGTTTGCGGGCACCGCTAAATATTTAAAGGAACAAAATGCAGACATTCGTTTAATTGGTGTCGAACCAGAAGGCTCAATTTTGAATGGTGGTACTGCTCATAGTCACAAGATCGAGGGAATTGGAGTTGAATTTACCCCACCATTTCTTGCTGATATCACCATAGATGGTTTTGAAACGATTTCTGATCAAGAAGGCTTTGCTTACACGAAGCGACTAGCCAAGCAACAAGGAATACTAGTTGGCAGTTCTAGCGGCGCTGCTTTTGCGGCAGCCTTACATGAAGTCCAACGATTACCTTTAGGAAGTTCAGTGGTAACTATTTTCCCAGATGGAGCAGACCGTTATTTGTCAAAAGGAATCTATTCATAAAAACAAATAGTCGTTTTGTCCGAAATCCAGATATAAAAAATTAGGAGGAACAAATAATGCATATTCAAACAAAACTAATACACGGCGGAATCAGTGAAGACCCTACTACTGGAGCAGTTAGTGTTCCGATCTATCAAACATCCACTTATCGACAAAATAGCGTGGGAAATCCCAAGCAATATGAATATTCTCGTTCTGGGAATCCCACACGTTTTGCCCTTGAAGAATTGATTGCTGAGTTGGAAGGTGGAATCAAAGGATTTGCTTTTGCCTCTGGATTAGCCGGTATTCATGCAGTCTTCTCTCTTTTTCAATCAGGAGACCACATTTTATTAGGCGATGATGTTTATGGTGGTACTTTTCGACTCTTTGATCAAGTCCTAACCAAAAGTGGTCTGGAATATACAATTGTCGATACGAGTGATTTGGCACAAGTAGAGCAAGCCATTCAACCCAACACAAAAGCACTTTATTTAGAAACACCAAGTAACCCGTTATTAAAAATCACTGATCTCCAAAAAAATAGTCAACTAGCAAAAAAACACCAACTGATAACAATTGTTGATAATACTTTTGCCACCCCTTATTTCCAGAGACCACTTGACTTAGGGGCAGATATCGTCTTACACAGCGGAACAAAATATCTCGGAGGACACAGTGATCTCGTTGCAGGTTTGGTTACTACAAATAATGAAACCTTAGCGGATGCTATCGGCTATTATCAAAATGCCATTGGCGGTGTATTAGGGCCACAAGACAGCTGGCTACTTCAAAGAGGAATCAAAACATTAAGTGTACGAATGGCAGAACATCAAAAAAATGCTTTTGCGGTCGCACACTTCTTAAAAGGACGTCCTGAAGTTGAACAAGTCTTTTATCCTGGTTTGGTCACTCATAAAAATCATGAAATTGCGCAAGCACAAATGAGTGGTTATAGTGGCATGGTTTCTTTTACACTAAAAAATGAACAGGCTGCGATTCCTTTCGTTGAATCTCTCCGATTGTTTATTTTGGCAGAAAGCTTAGGTGGTGTGGAAAGTTTAGTCGAACTTCCCGCAGTGATGACTCATGCTTCCGTTCCTAAAGAAAAAAGGGAAAAAGCAGGTATCAAAGATGGATTGATCCGCTTATCCGTGGGAATTGAGTATGAGGATGATCTTATTGAAGATTTAACTCAAGCATTTCAGCAATTAAAAGAAAATTAGCGAATGAAAGAAAAGATAAATTTCATTTCAGATTGCTACACCTACAAAGCAATAAGTGTTAGAATCTAATTGGAAGCACTGTGTTTATCGAAGTTTCTTCTAGTAGATGTGTACTTGATTCCGATAAACAAAAATGATTACCAATAGTTAGGAGCCTTAAGTCATGAAAATGAACGTAGAAAGTTTTAATCTTGATCACACAAAAGTAAAAGCACCTTATATCAGAGTAGCTGATAAAAAAACTGGGGAACACGGCGATGTCATTATCAAATATGATGTTCGCTTCAAACAACCTAATAAAGAGCATATGGATATGCCAAGTTTACATTCTTTAGAGCATTTAACTGCAGAATTGATCCGTAACCATGCTGATTATATTGTTGACTGGTCACCAATGGGTTGCCAAACAGGTTTTTACTTAACTGTTTTGAACCATGAAAGTTACGAAGATATTTTAGAAGTTTTAGAACAAACAATGAAAGATGTACTTGAAGCGACGGAAGTCCCTGCAAGCAACGAAACGCAATGTGGCTGGGCAGCTAGCCATACTTTGGAAGGTGCGCAAGCACTCGCTCGTGAATTCTTAGAAAAACGTGATGAATGGTCTCAAGTAGAAGCATAATTGACATAGCTATTGAGAAATCCATATATTCTCAGATATGTCATTTCAATGTTCTATAACAAATCGTTTCCTTATAAGCGATAAGCGAAACTTTTGACAAAGAGTCACAAAATAACCATATTTATCAGTAGAAGATAATTTTTAGCTAAGCTCTAAACGAAAACAAATGATTTTGTTTGATGTTTGGAGCTTTTAAACTATCCTGAGGAGGAAAGATGATGAGTATTTATAATTTTACGGTTACTTTAGAAGATGGAACCTCTTATTCATTAGATAAGTACAAGAACCAACCGATGATCATCGTGAATACCGCAACGAAATGTGGGTTAGCTCCGCAATTCGAGCAATTAGAAGAACTTTATGAGCGTTATCAATCTCAAGGATTAATTATATTAGGGTTTCCTTCTAACCAATTCAAACAAGAAGTTTCTTCTGCCAGCGATGCCGCTCAAGCCTGTCGAAATACCTATGGCGTTACTTTTCCAATGCATCAAATCATTGATATCAACGGTCCAAAAGCAGACCCTCTTTTCGACTATCTAAAAAAACAAGCCCCCGGCACATTATCAAATGCTATCAAATGGAATTTTACAAAATTTTTGATTGATAAAGAGGGGAATGTCGTTGAACGTTTTGCTCCACAAACGACACCTATGAAAATGACCAGTGCGATTGAAGCTGTTTTATAATATTGAACAACAAAAAAGCAGATGAATTTAATC
>NZ_JBFOFP010000012.1:0-75673 GCF_040887305.1 Enterococcus sp. C57
CTAAGAACAATTTAGACTATGGTTCCTTTAGTTCTTGGATAAAGGAACATAAAAAGGGGAATTTAACTCGTAAATCAATCTCTACTATCGAAGAATTGATCAGTAGGGAACGAAATGGGAGAAATCTGGATTGTACCGCTAAGGTTAAGGAAGCCTGTGTACTTTTATGGAGAGGTTGCTCAATGACTAAGACTGAATTAAGTAACAAATTGAACATCAATGATATGGTTGTAAGATCTTGGGAAGATAGGTACAACCGGGCACATGGAAATGAGCAGAAGAAAATAATAACAACTCTCTCAGAATTAGAAAATAGGGATTTAAAGTTCAGGTATTTGAGTTGTACGGAGAAAGTCAAAAAAGAATGTATTCTTTTATTAAATGATACAAAAAATACCAAGGGACGAATATGTCAAAAGTATCATTTGAACGTTAAAACATTTTATAATTGGTACAATAAATATAAACCACTACTTAATGGTGCAGAAAAAGATTCAAAAGAACGCCAAACTTTTTCAACGAATGTCGAAAATGCTAAAATTACAGCAGCAGACAATAATGCGAGGTTAGCCAATGAGCAAAATAAGAGTCCAAATTTATTCTTGGGTAATCAAAAGATCCAATAAAATTCTAATAAGTTAATTATAGGTAAAGTGGAATGAACGTTAAATATAATTGAAATAAATTAAACAATTACTTTGAAAAAAAACAATAGTTGGATCTTGATCGAACATTTTTTTCTAAAAAGGAGAAAGAATAAACTATTTGCTAGAAAATTTGATATTAAAATAGATAAATAATTAGAAAAGGAGATTACTATGGAAAATGAATGGACGGAACAACGATACATAACAAAGAATGTAATAGGTTCCAATGGAAATGGGCAACAGTCATATGGTGAGCTAGGACAAGATAATCATCTGGTTAATGAGTCCAGTCCGGAGGAGGAGCTAGTAAGTCACATAATCAACCAAGGTCCTCCAACTATTCAAGAATTAGAAGCGGCGTATACTCTTTTTTCTAATCTTGAACCAAAGGAGCAAAGGATAGGGCAAATAGAGGAACAAGGAATAAAAGATGTCAATATGTTTGATTCAGGAAATAAGCGAGTGCACCCTAGATCAGACGAAAACGTGGGATATCCAAAAAGGCTAAAAGGCGCAAATAACCATTTATTTAATGAGCTAGACACCATAAATGATTCACAATTCCCACCTCAAACGACAAGAGAATCGGTCAATAAGCCCAGTCCAGAAGAAGACCTAGTACGCTACGTGTTCGAACTGGGTCCTCTGACTCGTCAAGAATTAGAATTAGCCGATACTCTTTTTTCTAATCATGAAACAAAAGAGCAAAGGATAGCCGAGGAGAGGAAAGGACAAACAGAGGGACAAGAAATAGAAACTGGAAATATGTTTGATCTGGAAAATAATCGAATGAACTCTGTAGTGGGTCAAAATTCGGAATCTTCGATTGATGAAGAAAAACATCTCCAGAATCCGCATAGCGTACATAATGACAGGGACACAAGTGACTTTACACAAAAGAACATACAAGACAAGAGTACGAAAAATTCAGAAAGCACCCCAGTGAATCAGAATCAGGAAACGGTGCTTGACAAAGAAAGACATCCAAAAAGAGCTACTGCTCATTTATCTGAGGGTCTACATAGTATACAGCACTTAGAAAGTCAAACAACCAAACAAACCGATAAGCAGCCTATTCCTCAAACGGGGCATACTCTTTCTATTCTTCCACAAAATGTCACTAAGAATGATTATTTAAAATATATTCAACTATATCGATCCATTCAATCAGTTATCACAAGAGAGACATTTTGTAACCTATTGAAATTGTCAAATGATAAATTTCAAAAGTTGCTTAAAGATGAAGATGTTGTTCCCGATCAGTCAACAAATGGTGAATCAGAATATCTAGAGAATAATAGGAATACGTACTCGAAAGACTATAAATTAGAAATGGTCCTGTTGTATCTCAATTCTCAACATCCTTACGAATCTCTAGCGCAATTTTGTGGGGAGAAAGAAATATACCCTGCTCTCTTTAAATCATGGCTAAGAGATTATAAAAATGAGAAGTTAACTCGCAAAACAATATCGACTATCGAAGAGTTGATGGGTAGAGAACAAACTGGAGAAAATCTGGATTGTACTGATGAAGTGAAGGTAGCCTGTGTACTTTTAAGTAGAGTTTGCTCAATGAAGAAGAGAGAATTATGTAACAAATTGAATATCAGTGATGGGGGGTTAAGACATTGGGAATCTAAATACAACCGGACACATAGAAATGAGCAGAGGAAAAAAATAACAACTCTCCAAGAATTAGAAAATAGGGATCTAAATTTAGGGAAACTGAATTGTACTGAGGAAGTCAAAAGAAAATGTGTTCTTTTATTAAATAAAAAAACCAAGGAGGGAATATGTAAAAAGTATCATTTGAACATTCAAACATTTTATGGTTGGTGCATTAAATATAAACAACTACTTAATGGTACAGAAAAAGATTCAAAAGAACGCCAAACTTTTTCAACGAATGTCGAAAATGCTAAAATTACAGCAAAAGAAAATAATGAGTCAATAGTACATCAACAAGATACGAGTCAACATTTATTTTTTGTCGGAAGGACGTAATCAAATTCTAGCAAGTTAAACATAAGTAAAAGCGTATAAACCTTGGTAATAAGTAAAACAAATAAAAAATTATTCGGAAAAAGACCAAGGATTTGATTTTGGTCGAACATTTTTTTCTAAAAAGAAGAAAAAGTAAACTATTTGTTAGAACATTCGATGTTAAAATAGATAAATAATAAATGAATAAAATAGGAAATGATTATGGAAAAGAAGTCAAGTTCCTTAGATTGCATTATATGAACGTTTGTAAGTCCCTGATAGTATTTTAGCGGCTGGAAAAAAGCTATGGTTAAGTTGTTATTAAACAGAATCTCACAAAAACGGTAAACTTGTTTTATAAATATTGAATATAACAAAGATTTAGCAGCAAAAATAATAAATGGAGCTCTATTGTCAACGGGAATGACTTAATTTTATTTTTTGGAAAAAATCTATATACAATGAATCAAGTCAGATACGTTAGAAAGAAAGGTCGGGAATGATGAGTAAAAGAGAAGAAGGGGTTTATGTTGACCCTCATACAAAAGATGTCAGGTGCCATTCTCAATGGGACGATATTAGAAAAATCATCAACAAGAATCAAATGAACTATTTCAATCATCTATCAAAACTCTTTGAAAAAAAGCCGTTAATTTATTTTGAAATTGAAAAAAAAATGATGGATAAACAGGATATTAAAGGTATCTCTTTATTGGTTTTGTTAAAAAGGGAAGGAAAAGGTCTGGCATCCAGCGAATTATTTTATCCACCATTGAAAAATATTCGAGAGATTATGATAAAAGGATTGATGAAGGAATGTAGACAACAGGCATTCATTCAATTGAATGAAAAATACCAACAAAATGGGCATAGAATTGTTGAAATCACAGACCCATACTTTATATCATCTGACAATAAAGAAGAAAAACGTGATCTAGTGGGGATAAGAGAACATCTGAAGAAGGAGTTCGCAAAATATCCTAAAGAAGAACAAAGTGTAAAAATAGAGGAGAATCGAGATAATCGCTTTTAGCTCTTTGTCCAGCCGGATAAGGTTAGTTAATAAATATCAAAATTAGGCTTTTTACAACTAATGTTGGTAAAGAGAAATCTTAGAATAATTAGGACAGAAAGAAGAAAAATTCCTTTTTGTCCTTTTTATTAGCTATAGATTGTTAGGTCTAGTGTATTTAAGGTATCTTTGATAAGTTGAGTATAAGACAGCTTGAATCCTTTTATGACTTGGTCAGTCAAATTCATTCTAAATGGTTTCGAGGTGTCTTTTCTTATTTTTACCTTTTTTTCTGAAAAATAAAAAAGCAATTGGATCGACACATTTCGATATCAATTATTTGATTTTTTAGCGGAAGTAGTTATTTACTAACTTAATGTTAAATTACTCTAAAGGAGAGTGCCCCTATGAAAAATGAAACGATTAAAATTCCTCAAGAGGGCTGTCATGTAGGTGATGAGAATGAGGAAATAAAAGGTTCGAATGATTTAAACGAGGCAGTGGAAGTGTCAGACAATACAGTTCACACAAAAAGAAAACAAATGTTTGATGAGCAGGAATCAGTTAATCTTCAAGGATGGGACGAATTATATAATCCGCTGTTAAATGGCAATTATACGATAGAGCAAGCAGTGAAAGTGTTAGGTGATATATATGAACCAAAAAGAATACGAATATCTGATGAGGCGAAATCAAATGAACATCAAGAACAATCTGATCCTCATAATCGAAATATAAGTGACTTTACAGAAAAGGAAATACAAGATAAGCGTACGAAAAGTTCCAAAAACATCCCAGTGGCTCAGGCAATCAAACAAATTGATAAGCAGCCTATTTCTCAAACGGCGCACTCTCTTGAGCTTGCTCTACCAAAAAAAGTCAATAAAACATATCCTAAAGTGGATTACGTTCAACTATATCAATCCATTCAATCAGTTATCACAAGAGAGACATTTTGTGACATATTGGAATTATCAATTGATACATTTCAAAAGTTGCTTGAATATGAAGAGGTTGTCCCCGATCAGTCAGCCAATAGTGAATCAGAACATATAGATAAAAAAGAGAAGTTAACTCATAAAATAATATCGACTATCGAAGAGTTGAGGAGTAGGGAAAAAGCTGAGGAGAATCTGAATTGTACTAATAAGGTTAAGGAAGCTTGTGTACTCTTATGGAGAAGTGAACGATTAACACAGAAAGAATTGTGTGACAAATTGAACATTTCTGATGGGAATTTAAGAAGATGGAATTATAGATACGATCAGGCGCTTGGAAATAAAAACACAATAACAACTCTCGAAGATTTAAAAAATAGGGAGCTAGGGCCAGGGAATTTGTCTTGTCCAGCTGAAGTTAAAGCAGCGTGCGTTCGTTTACTTAAGAATAAAGAAATGACTAAAAAGCAAATATGTGAATATTATCATTTGGTTCCGAAAACGTTGCATAATTGGAATAAAAATTATGATCTATTACTAAAAGAAATAGAAAGAAAATCACACGGACTTCAAACTTTTTCAACGAGTGTTGGAAATGCTAAAATTACGGCTACAGAAAGTAATATAAGGATAGAACATAAACAAGATACGAGTCCAAATTTAATTTTTGGCGGAAGGACGTAATAAAATTCTAACAGGATAATCATTAGTAAAATCGAATAAACCTTAGAAAAAAAGAAAACAAAAAATTATTCAGAAAAAGACCAAGAATTTGATTTTGATCGAACATTTTTTTCTAAAAAGAAAAAAAGTGAATTATTTGTTAGAACATTCGATGTTAAAATAGAGAAACAATAAATGTATTAAAAAGGAATTGATTATGGAAAATAAGTGAAATGCCTGAGAGTGGATGTATAGACGTTTGTACATAAGTGGTAGTGTTTCTGATAATTGAATAAAATGATCTGAGCAAGTGCTGTTGAACAGAATCTTACAAAAACAGTAAACTTATTTATTAACGGAACATACTAAAGATACAGCAGCCAAAATAATGAATGGAGATTTATTGCCAATAATAATGACTTGAATTTATTCGTTAGAAAAAGATTCAATAAAAATGAATCAAGTCAAATATAATAAAAAGAAAGGTCGGAAATGATGAGTCAAAGAGAAGATGGCACTCAGGTACCTCCTAATATAGACGATATCAATCGTCTTCCACAACGGAACGATATTATGAAAATTATCAAAAAGAATCAAATGAACTATTTCAACCATCTATCAGCTCTCTTTGAAAAAAATCCGTTAGCGTATTTTGAAATTGAAAAGACCATTATGGATAAATACGAAATTAAAGGTATTTCTTTATTGCTTTTGTTAAAGCGAGAAGGAAAAGGGCTTGCTTTCAGCGAATTATTTTATCCGCCATTGAAAAATATTCGAGATTTTATGATCGCAAGATTAATGAAGGAATGTAGACAACAGGCGTTCATTCAATTGAATGAGAAATACCATCAAAATGGGCATAAAAATGCTGAAATTACTGGTCAATATATTAGTCAAACACTTTGTGATAAAGAAGAAAAACATGATTTAATGGCAATAAGAGAACGTTTGCAGAAGGGTTTCGTAGCATCTCATACAGAAGAACAACGTGTAAAAACAGAAGAGAAATCGAGATAATTATAGCTCTTAGTTCTTTATCAAATCTAATAAGATTTCTAATAAACATCAAAATTAGTAACTTCAACTAGTTTTGATGTTTTTTGCTTCACATTAAAGTATGTTCTTTCATCATTTCTTGTAGTAACTAGGAAAAAGTAGCGTTTTCTCAATCATAGTTAGTTGGTATCTCTTTGTGGTAACAATAAGCTGAAATTCATGGGGAAAGTAAATGATCCACGACTTCATTTGCTGTTGAATAGTGCTATAAAAAATTCCGCATAATAACCTACAACACTCCATTATACTAAAAATTTTTCATATACAGTGTTGTAATATGAACATAATTTTCAAAAAAAAAAATAAAAGGGTCCTCCTTGTAATCGATTTCATGATAAGCTTTTTTTATAAAAAAGTTAATGAACTTATCTAGCTTAATTGGCAATAATTTTAGACTACGGTGATAGAATATGAAAATTGGAGAAAAAAGAGAAAATATCAAAACAATTTGCACACGCACTTATCTAGTTTGAATGATAAGATCTCGGTTACAACACAGAAAATTCAAATCAATCAGATGAGCGATGCTCTACAAACCACAAATAAAAAATGATATAAAAGTAAAAAGTATTGAGAGGGAAGTTAGAGAGTTATGTAAAAAAAGAAATGGGGTAAAAAGATGAAGTTTACTCAAATACAAAAAATTCATGTAAATCCAAATGTTGGCAATGTGAATCGACATAATGACTATCGAACAATCCAACGTATATTTGAGAAAAGTGCATACAATTATTATGTTCATTTAACAGATTTATTTGAGAGAGAACCATTGAGGTATGCTGAAATTGAAAATATTATATATGAAAAATATAAAATCGAAGGTCCTTCTTTATTAGATGCGCTAAAAAGAGAAGGAAAAGGGTTCCAACGCAGTGAATTATTATGTGCAAATGAAGGTTTTAGAAAAAGTGTCATCAGTGCGTTGTTTATAGAATGCCAAAAAGAATCTAGAATGGAAATTATTGCCAATTATTATAAAAATGGGAATGATATTGTAGAAACGACATTCCCTGATTTTAGTCGTCTAATAGGCGAAAATAATCGCAGAGAAAAAGAAGCATTCGAACAAAGAGAAAAAAAAAGAATAGAAGTAAAGCGATTGAACGCGATACATAAAGGTTTATCTCATAATAAGAAAATAAATGTAATTGATACTCGGAGCATCTCTCAGTCTATACTTAATGTAGAACTAAATAGATAGCAATTATTAATATTTTGTAGGAGGTAGTCAACAGATGAATAAAGAAGATAATAAACTAACAAAATCTTTTTTACTTAGGACAGACAAAGATCTTCAAACTTTTGCACATTCAAATAAGATTAGTACCAAAAGTATGAAACAAATATTAGAAGAAAAGCTAAAATTTCCATGGGAAAAATTAAACGATTATTTACCAGAGCTATTAGAAAAATCAAGCTATCATTGTATCGTTGAAAAAATTTTGAGTGAACATTCAGAGTTTGGTAAAGTTGTTCCTCTCAGTGAAGAGGCCAATAGGGAAATAAGCATTATTATGAATAAAATAGGAATTTCTGAACAATCTCAGTTCAGTGAAATTTTACCCAAAGCAATTTTAGAAAATCCAATAAGTTTGGAGAGTTTTTCTGAAAATTTAGAAAAATATGTTTCTTCGTCTGAATTTACGATGTATATTAATGCAGCAGAGATTCCAAGTACTATATCATCAGAAGAGATACTTAGCGATAATATAATAAATTTTGAACTAAACAAAACGATTCAAAAATACAATGAACTAGCTGTTAATGGAGGAAATATCATTACTAAACGAGATGTTAAAAGCACCTTACTTCATTATTTAAGTAGAAAGGATAATGAATCATATAGGCCTAAGGTCGATACAGAAGTACTTATTGAAGTTGTTGTCAAAGCATTGCCACATTGTCATTATATTAAAAATTCGTCTTTATCCTCTCAAAATTGGTTCTATAAGATTTTTTTAGAAAATGAAGGGAATTCTAAATTTGCTGAGCTACAGAAGGGGATGTTTAAATTAATTTCAAAAGATGAAACATACACTGCCACTAAAATAAATGAACAATATCGGATAAATCATAGTTTTGCTAATGAAGCGTCTATGAGCTCGTTAAACATACCTGAACATGAAGGACGTTAGTTTCATATGAAATCCCTTAGGAAAAGTAAAAATGTTAGATCTTTTCCTCTTATCTTAATAAATAAACCTACGTCACCGACAGAATTTATTTTCTCTATTTTGTTAGTGACGGTTCTTTGTATGAATGTGTGAATTTTTATAGACTATTACTTATTTTTCTTAGCTAGCGATATAAAATAGTTATTCAACTATAAATTAATTATGTAAACTATAAAATCGAAACTATTTGGTTATGTACTTATTCTTATGATACACTGATTTTGACTATAGGAAATAGGAGAATGAAGTATGCAAGATTATCAATACCCGCTTGATTTAGATTGGACCACCGAAGAAATGGTCATTGTGATGAAGATGTGGGAGGATTTAGAGTTAGCGAATGAAAAGGGCATCGATAATGCTCGGTTTTTAAAATCATACAAACAATTCAAAACAGTTATTCCATCTATTGGAGAAGAAAAAAAATTAGGAAAAGAATTTGAAAAAGTATCAGGTTATTCATTGTATCGAACAGTTCAAGCAGCAAAAAAGAATCAGAAAAAAATCCTAAAAATGAATGGGTGAGAACATGAATAAACAAGAACTGATCCATCAGATCAAAATTTGGCTTAAAGAAGCAGCTGAGAAAATTCGTGCGGTACAAATCAAGACGCTTAAAGTTGATCAAAAAACCAATCGAAAAGATCTGGTTACCAATATGGATCGTGAAGTCCAAGCTTTTTTGATTGAAAAGATTCAGGCGTATAATCCAGAAGCAAAGATTCTCGCAGAAGAAGAAGGTTACAGTGAGTTAGAAAGCTTTGAAGGGCAAGTATTTGTTATTGATCCAATTGATGGAACCATGAACTTCGTACTTGAACAAGAGAATTTTTGTATTATGTTAGGCGTTTATCAAGATGGTGTTGGACAACTTGGTTTTATTTATGACGTGATGAAAGAAGCGCTGTATTGGGGTGGAAAAGATTTAGGTGTTTATATGAATGACCATCCGTTAACTAAGCCAGAAGACCTTCGTTTAAAAGATGGACTTATTGGTTTGAACGGTTATCTTTTTAGTCATAACCGGTGGAATGTTCGAACGATTGGTGAACAAAGTATGGGTGTTCGTATTTATGGATGTGCAGGACTAGAAATGATTGCACTTTTAAAAGGGAAACATATTGGTTATATTGCAAATTTGAGCCCGTGGGACTATGGCGCAGGGAATGTTTTACTCGCTGAATTTGGAATGAAATATAGCGGTATCTCAGGAGAAAAGCTAAAATTTCGAGGAAGAGAATATTATATTGCGGCTACACCTCAAGCCTATGATGAAATTCGGGCACTTATTGCTGCGGCTGATTCGCTAAATAAGTAAAAAAACCGCATAATTAAGAAAAATATGGCTAAAATATTAATTTTCTCGAAAAAATGAAAACATTTTACTATATTTCATGAAAAAAGTTTGCTATAATAAACAGTCGAGTAAAATTGCACTGTCATAAAGAACCTAGAAGGAGTTAGTTACATTGAACTATAGAAATGATATCCGTAACGTAGCGATCATCGCCCACGTTGACCACGGAAAAACCACATTGGTTGATGAATTATTGAAACAATCAGATACATTAGACGCACACACACAATTACAAGAACGTGCGATGGATTCAAATGCTTTAGAAAAAGAACGTGGAATCACGATTTTAGCAAAAAATACCGCAGTTGATTATAAAGGGATTCGTGTCAATATCATGGATACACCTGGGCATGCGGACTTTGGTGGCGAAGTTGAACGAATCATGAAAATGGTTGACGGCGTTGTCTTAGTAGTTGATGCTTATGAAGGAACGATGCCACAAACTCGTTTTGTTTTGAAAAAAGCGCTAGAACAACATATTACACCGATCGTAGTTGTGAATAAAATTGATAAACCTTCTGCACGACCTGAGTTTGTTGTTGATGAAGTATTAGAATTATTTATTGAACTAGGTGCAGATGATGATCAATTAGATTTCCCAGTTATCTATGCTTCAGCATTAAACGGAACATCTAGCTTGTCTGATGATCCAGCTGATCAAGAACCAACAATGGCACCGATCTTTGATACAATTGTTGAAAAAATCCCTGCGCCAGTAGACAATAGCGATGAACCATTACAATTCCAAGTATCATTGCTTGATTATAACGACTATGTTGGACGTATCGGGATTGGTCGTGTCTTCCGTGGAACGATCAAAGTAGGGGACCAAGTTGCCTTACTAAAATTAGACGGTTCAGTTAAAAAATTCCGTGTAACTAAATTATTTGGGTTCTTCGGCTTGAAACGTTTAGAAATTGACGAAGCAAAAGCTGGAGATCTAATTGCCGTATCAGGAATGGAAGATATTTTCGTTGGGGAAACAGTGACACCTGTGGACCACCAAGATGCTCTGCCAATTCTACACATTGACGAACCAACACTGCAAATGACTTTCTTAGTGAATAATTCACCATTTGCCGGCCGTGAAGGAAAATATGTCACTGCTCGTAAAATTGAAGAACGCTTGATGGCTGAGTTGCAAACGGATGTTTCATTACGTGTTGAACCAACAAATTCTCCAGATGCTTGGACTGTTTCTGGTCGTGGAGAACTTCATTTGTCAATCTTGATCGAAAACATGCGTCGTGAAGGTTATGAACTACAAGTATCGCGTCCTGAAGTTATCGAAAAAGAAATTGATGGCGTGAAATGTGAACCTTTTGAACGTGTTCAAATCGATACACCTGAAGAATATATGGGTAGCGTAATCGAATCATTAAGCTTACGTAAAGGTGAAATGCAAGACATGATCCATACTGGTAATGGACAAATCCGTCTAACATTTTTAACACCAGCTCGTGGCTTGATCGGTTATTCAACTGAATTTCTTTCAATGACTCGCGGCTACGGCATCATGAACCACACATTTGATCAATACCTACCAATGTTACCAGGTCAAATCGGTGGACGACACCAAGGTGCGTTAGTATCGATTGATACTGGAAAAGCAACAACTTATTCAATCATGAGTATCGAAGAACGTGGAACTGTTTTTGTTGAACCAGGTACAGAAGTTTATGAAGGTATGATCATTGGTGAAAATAGTCGTGACAATGACTTGACTGTTAACATCACGAAGGCAAAACAAATGACTAACGTTCGTTCTGCTACCAAGGACCAAACATCTGTTATCAAAAAACCAAAACAATTGACGTTAGAAGAATCGTTAGAATTCTTGAATGACGATGAATATTGTGAAGTAACACCGGAAAGTATCCGTTTAAGAAAACAAATCTTAAACAAAAATGCACGTGAAAAAGCTTCTAAAAAGAAAAAATAATCATTTGTTCACCTTGTTGATACAGTGATGTTTAGCTTTGAGAAATAAACCGAAGAAGTCCAAAAATAGGAGTAACTATTTTCGGGCATCTTCGGTTTATTTTTGTTCAGACGACTGGTAAATCAGCATTAATGTAGATGAAAAGAAAAATACTGTCGGCAAATTTTGCTTCTCAATTTTTTAGAACGTATTCAATTGTTTGAAATTAAAAGGAGAGAATTGTTTTTCCTTTTTCTAAAATTTTTATCTGTGGAGAAGTTAATAAAAACTATAAGAAAAATTCAATAAGTACGCTAAAAGTTTATTAAAAGTCTTTTTAAAATCTTTGATTACCTCGTTTTTTGTTTCACAAAAAGCGAAAGTTTCACAAAAAGCATGTTGTACTTGATTGCTTGGAGAAGTAAAATATAATTGACGTATTATAGTTATAGAGGGGCGATAGAAGGGTCAATAATAAAAGGTTGCTCTAGGCTTTTTATAAATAAAAAACAACTAAACCGTGGACGAGCGGCAGTTTTTTGACATAAAGCTGAATTTCGTAAATCATGGGGAGCTGTTTCGAGATTATCATCCTTAATGCTCCTGCGATTACTCGTCGCAGTTTTTACTTGGTGAGCGCTCAGGTCAAAGCGCTCTTTTCACAACCTCTTATTCACGGTGTTCAAGCATCAGCTCCTTGAAATAAGCCTGAATTTTTCAAAACATGAGAAGCTGTTTTAAAAAATTCTTTCTTATTGTCATCGGAGCTTCCCGATGCTTTCACAACCTCTAATTCACGGTGTTCAAGAAGCAACTCCTCAGCAATAAGCGATGATTTTCTAAAATATAAGAAGCTATTTTAAAAAATCCTCTCTTATTCGCTCGGAGCTGATCGCTTCTTTCACAACCTCTTATTCACGGTGTTCAAAGAGCTGACCCTCGGCGATAAGTCAAAAAATCTCAAAACATGGGGTACTGTTTCAAGATTTTCATCCTTAATGCTCCTGCGATTACTCGTCGCAGTTTTTACCTGGTGAGCGCTCAGGTCAAAGCGCTCTTTTCACAACCTCTTAAATCAACTAAAAAGTAGGGATAAAATGAATGATATATTAAAACAATACTTTGGTTATGAAGTATTTCGCCCTGGACAAAAAGAAATTATCCAAAAGGTCCTTGATCATGAAGACGTCCTAGGGATCATGCCTACAGGAAGTGGGAAGTCCATTTGTTATCAATTGCCAGCATTGATGCTGGATGGCTTGACTGTAGTCATTTCTCCTTTGATCTCTCTGATGAAAGATCAAGTAGATGCTGCCAATCAGTTAGGCATTTCAGCGACATTTATCAATAGTTCATTGGATAGTTATGAGACTGCTTCTCGGTTTCGATTACTCGAACAGCAACAAATCCAATTATTATATGTTGCGCCAGAACGGTTTATCATGCCAGATTTTATCCAATCAATGAAACGTTGGCACGTGCAACTGATAGCGATTGATGAAGCGCATTGTATCTCACAATGGGGACATGATTTTCGTCCAAGCTATCTTCATATGGCAGAAACATTAAACACGTTTAATCAACGACCGATCATTGTGGCATTGACTGCTACTGCAACAAAGCAAGTAGCAGAAGATATTAAAAGACTTTTAAAGATACCAATGGATAATCATATTCAAACGGGTTTTGCACGAGAAAATCTACGTTTACAAGTAGTAAAAGATCAAAAAAAAGAGCAGTACTTAATTGAGTATCTACGTATAAATAAAAAGCAATCAGGGATCATTTATGCCGCTACCCGCAAAGAAGTTGATCGAATCTATCATTTGTTAAAGAAATTTGATTTCAGTGTTGGCAGATATCATGGTGGGATGAGTGAAAGCCAACGAACAGAAATCCAAGAAGACTTTTTATATGACCGTACAGAATTATTAGTTGCAACGAATGCTTTTGGCATGGGGATCAATAAGAGTAACATCCGCTTCGTCATTCACTATCAGATTCCTGGTTCTTTAGAAGCTTACTATCAGGAGGCGGGACGAGCAGGTCGTGATGGGCTCTTAAGTGAGGCTGTCTTGTTGTTTGCTCCCCAAGATATACAGGTCCAAAAATTTTTTATCCAACAATCCCAACGAGAAGAGTCACAAAAACAAAAAGAATACGAAAAATTAAAAGCAATGACGGAATACGTCTACATCGAATCCTGTCTGCAACAATATATTCTTACTTATTTTGGCGAAAAAAGTATCCCATGTGGAAGATGTGGTAACTGTTTAGATGAACGTGAACTAGTCGATGTAACGACTGAAACACAGATGGTGTTGTCTTGCTTGAAACGCATGGGTGAAAATTATGGGAAACAATTGTTGATGAAGGTATTAGCTGGTTCGAAAGAACAAAAAGTCAAGATGCTAGGTTTTCAAGCGTTATCAACTTACGGCTTATTAAAAAAATGGGCACAAAAAGATATTCTTCAGTTGATCGAGTATCTTATTTCTGGTGGTTATCTGTATTCAATGAACGGTGAATACCCCACGTTGAAAGTAACGGAACTAGGAATCGAAGTGTTAAAAGGGAAACAAAAAGTATTTAAAAAAGAAGCTGAAAAAGTCCAACAACTTTCTGATGAAGAAGCTGACACCTTATTTGAAACGCTAAGAGAGTTACGAACTGACTTAGCTTCTGAAGCAGGCGTGCCGCCTTATGTGGTTTTTTCAGATGCGACTTTAAAAGAAATGAGTCGACAACGTCCAAAAGATCGACTTTCTTTATTGCAGATAAAAGGGGTAGGACAAAGCAAGTTAGACAAATACGGGGACGCTTTTTTAGCACTGATACTTTCTAGTTAAGTAGTGTATCGTTTGTAAAATTAGTGCATCTATTGCTTTTGCTCATGATAGGCTAGCAAATAGTAAAAAAAGAAGAAAATCCCTGAGCGAAAACTGGGATTTTTCCCCGTTAGAATTTTAAGTATGTTATAATAAATAAACTTAGAATGGGGGTAGGCTTAGATGGATTCTCTATCAAATGAATTTGCAGTTCAAGTGCTTAAAGATGAATCAGAACGAATCAAACGCTTGATCAAAAATCAAAAAAATAGCCTGTGTATCTCACAATGTAAGGCATTTGAAGAAGTAGTAGATACGCAAATGTATGGCTTCTCACAACAAGTCGGATTTGCCGTTCGTGTAGGCATCATCGATAAAACGGAAGGACAATTGTTGCTGAGTGAGCTAGAGCGTGAACTGAACCGATTATATAGTGAGGTTTACCAAGAAAATTACGATAAAAAAGAAATTGGCAAGGAGGAGTAAACTTGCCTAAGAAAGTAAAAAAAAGGCATTTATTAAACTATAGTATTTTGATTCCTTACTTGATTCTATGTATTTTAGGTTTAATCATGGTCTATAGTTCATCATCTTATTTATTGCTAGAAAATGGAAGCAGTCCTTCCGCCTCTTTTTTAAACCAAAGTTTGTTTTGGGGCGTTAGCTTAGTAGCTATTGGACTTTTATATAAAATGAAAACATCCGTATTAAAAAATCAACGACTGATTATGGCAGCTATTGCTGTACTGACGATCTTGCTGTTGATCGTTTTATTCTTCGGGAAAGAAATCAATGGAGCGAAAGGATGGCTTCAAATCGCTGGATTCTCTCTCCAGCCAGCTGAATACTTAAAGATCATTGTGATTTGGTACTTAGCATTAACGTTATCTAAAAGACAAAGAAGCGTTCAAAAAGATTTTGTTTCTACTGTTAAAAGACCGTTACTGTTAGTGTTGGCACTAACAGCGCTAGTTGCTATTTTACCCGATTTTGGTAATGCAACTGTCATTTTTTTAATTATCTTAGTCTTACTTTTGGCTAGTGGTATCAACTACGTTTATACGTTGATCGTTGGGGTCGGTGGGGTTGGCTTGAGTGCTTTAGCAATCTGGTTGATCAATATCACCCACGGGAAAATATTTCCCGGACGTTTACAATATATCTATAACCGATTTGCCATTTATCAAAATCCTTTTTCTGATGAGTTGAACAAAGGTCATCAATTAGCTAATGGTTATTATGCGATGTTCAATGGAGGGCTTTTTGGTCGAGGTCTTGGAAATAGTATCCAGAAAAAAGGTTTTTTAAATGAAGCGCAGACGGACTTTATTTATGCCATTGTGGTAGAAGAGTTAGGCGTGATCATGGGGATCTTGATTCTTGCTTTACTGTTTTTCATGATTGTTCGGATCTTTTTGGTGGGGATTCGCTCAAAAGATCCATTTAATTCTCTATTATGTATTGGGATTGGTGCCATGTTCATGATCCAAATATTTATCAATTTGGGAGGGATAACCGGCGTTATTCCGTTAACTGGGATCACTTTCCCATTTTTGAGTCAGGGAGGATCTAGTTTATTGATGTTATCCATTTGTGTTGGCTTCGTCTTGAATATCAGTGCAGATGAAAAACGAAAAAGTTTAGGTTTATACTAAAAAGATGTAGGAGTGGTTTGATGGAAAAAGTTTTAGTTGCTAACAGAGGAGAAATTGCTGTACGAGTGTTTCGAGCATGTACAGAATTAGGAATTAAAACTGTAGGTATCTACGCAAAAGAAGATGAGTATTCCGTGCACCGGTTTAAAGCAGATGAAGCATATCTAGTTGGCGAAGGGAAAAAACCGATTGATGCTTACTTAGATATTGAAGGGATTATTGCCATTGCGAAAGCCTGTGGAGCGGATGCGATCCATCCAGGCTATGGGTTGTTATCTGAAAATCTAAGTTTTGCAAAACGATGCAAGGAAGAAGGCATCACTTTTGTAGGACCTGACTTACATCATTTGGATATCTTTGGTGACAAGATCAAAGCAAAAGCAGCAGCTATCGCAGCTGGAATTGCTTCGATTCCTGGGACTGATGGACCGATTGAAAAGGTCGAAGATGCTTTGTCTTTTGCTGAAACGTACGGTTATCCGATCATGATTAAAGCCGCTCTAGGTGGTGGGGGACGAGGAATGCGTGTCGCCCATGATGAAAAAAGCGCTCGAGAAGGCTATGATCGTGCGAAAAGTGAAGCAAAAGCGGCTTTTGGCAGCGATGAAGTGTATGTTGAAAAATATATTGCAAATCCTAAACACATCGAAGTCCAAATTTTGGGCGATAAACATGGAAATGTGATCCATTTATTTGAAAGAGACTGCTCTGTACAAAGACGTCACCAAAAGGTAGTAGAGGTAGCACCTTGTGTCTCCATGTCGACTGAACAACGCGAACGCATCTGTCAAGCAGCCGTTCAATTAATGAAACACGTTGGTTATGTCAATGCTGGGACGGTTGAATTTTTAGTTGAAGGAAATGACTTTTATTTTATCGAAGTCAACCCTCGAGTCCAAGTGGAACATACGATTACAGAGATGATTACCGATGTGGACATCGTGACTACTCAATTATTGATTGCCCAAGGGAAAGATTTACACAGTGAAATTGGTCTGCCGCAACAAGCAGATATCAAACTAAATGGTTCTGCGATTCAATGTCGGATCACTACAGAAGACCCGTTGAATCATTTTCTTCCTGATACAGGGAAAATCGATACTTACCGTTCACCTGGTGGTTTCGGAGTGCGTTTAGATGTCGGTAATGCTTATGCAGGATATGTGGTTACCCCATACTTTGATTCACTTTTAGTCAAAGTTTGTACACATGCAGCAGATTTTGATACGGCAATCCAAAAAATGGAACGTTGCTTAAAAGAATTTCGGATTCGTGGAGTCAAAACCAACATTCCATTTATGTTGAATGTGATTTCCCATCCTGAATTTCAATCAGGAAACGCTAAAACGACATTTATCGATAATACAAAAGAATTGTTTGAGTTCCCTCGTTTACGCGACCGTGGAAATAAAACAATGAAATACATCGGTGAAATTACCGTGAATGGCTTCCCGGGAATCAAAAATGGTGAAAAACCATTTTATGAATCTCCTCGGGTACCGAAAGATTTGATTAAACGCCCAGATTATCTGACAGCAAAAAATGTTTTAGATTCTGATGGTTCGGATGCGTTAGTCCAATGGATCAAATCGCAAGAAAACTTGTTATTGACTGATACGACATTTAGAGATGCTCATCAAAGTTTATTAGCTACTCGTGTTCGTACGAAAGACTTTAAAGAAATTGCTCAATTGACCGGTGAAGGATTACCTGAACTATTCTCAAGTGAGATGTGGGGAGGAGCAACCTTTGACGTCGCTTATCGCTTCTTGAATGAAGATCCTTGGCAAAGATTAAGAAAGATCCGAGCGTTGATGCCAAATACGCTGTTACAAATGTTGTTCAGAGGTTCAAATGCAGTCGGTTATTCCAATTATCCGGATAACGTCTTAGTAGAATTTGTGAAAGAAGCAGCGGCTCAAGGAATTGATGTGTTTCGAATCTTTGACAGTTTGAACTGGGTACCGCAAATGGAAAAAAGTATCCAAGCGGTTCGAGACACAGGTAAGATTGCAGAAGCTGCGATCTGCTATACCGGAGATATCAATGATCCTAGTCGTGCAAAATATAATGTCCAATATTACAAGGACATGGCGAAAGAACTAGAACAACTTGGGGCGCATATCATTGCGATCAAAGATATGGCTGGCTTGCTGAAACCACAAGCTGCTTATCGCTTGATCAGTGAATTAAAAGAGACTACTGATCTGCCAATCCACCTTCATACACATGATACGAGTGGAAATGGAATCATTACCTATTCTGCAGCTTCGAAGGCTGGGGTAGATATCGTTGATGTGGCGATGAGTGCGATGAGTGGGAATACAAGTCAACCAAGTATGAGCAGTTTGTATTATGCTTTGGTCAACGGTCCACGGTTGCCAGAGATCAATATTCAAAATGCACAACAATTGAATCATTACTGGGAAGATGTCCGTATGTATTACAAACCATTTGAGAACGGTTTGAATGCGCCAGAAACAGAAGTATATATGCATGAAATGCCTGGTGGACAATACTCTAATCTTCAACAACAAGCCAAAGCAGTTGGTTTAGGAAATAAATGGGATGACATCAAACAGATGTATCATACAGTGAACCTGATGTTTGGTGATATCGTGAAAGTTACCCCTTCATCAAAAGTTGTAGGAGACATGGCTTTGTTCATGGTTCAAAATGATTTAACGGAGGAAGATATCTATGAAAAAGGTGAAACATTGAGTTTCCCAGAGTCTGTGATTACTTTCTTCCAAGGAGAGCTAGGACAACCGGTTGGAGGATTCCCGGAAAAATTACAAAAGATCATCCTTAAAGGACGAGAAGCGATTACTGAACGTCCTGGAGCTTTAGCTAAACCAGTTGATTTCCAACAAGTCAAAGCAGAATTAGCTGAAAAAATCGGCTATGAACCTAAACAAGAAGAAGTGCTGAGCTATTTGATGTATCCGCAAGTCTTTCTAGATTATCAAGCGGCCTATAATCAATTTGGTGATGTGACATTACTTGATACACCAACATTCTTCCAAGGGATTCGCTTAGGAGAAACGGTGAATGTTCAAATTGAAAAAGGCAAGATTTTGATTATTCGCTTGGATGAAATCGGCGAACCAGATATTGAAGGAAATCGTGTCTTATTCTTTAACTTGAATGGTCAACGTCGTGAAATTACAGTGAACGACCATTCGATCATCAGTACTGTACAAACACGTGTGAAAGCTGAACCAACAAATCGTGAACATATCGGAGCAACGATGTCTGGTTCTGTATTAGATGTATTAGTCAAAAAAGGCGATCATGTCAAAAAAGGCGATACATTGATGATCACGGAAGCAATGAAAATGGAAACGGCAATTGAAGCTCGTTTTGATGGTGAAATTGCGCATGTCTATGTAACAGATGGCGATGCGATCGCTTCTGGTGATTTATTGATTGAAGTAACTGAAAAATAAAGGTGGGAAAAAGATGAAACGGCTAGGGTTATTTGGTGCGATATTGTTATCAGTGATCATTGCATTTTACATGCAGCCGGTGTTGTTTCCTCCTAAACTTGAAGTAAAAAAAAGCTCAGAGCAAATCACTCAAAATCAAATGACTACGTGGAAATACCAGAAGTTGGAAACATCTGGCTTTTCCACGTATGTTGGTCAATCAGTTGATGAATTAGAGCAACGTTTTGGCGATCCCTATGAACGCTTGACGAGTGGGTTTGGTTTTGAAACAAGATATTACCATGATCAAATCAATCACTTATCCTTTGAAGCGAATATCACAAAAGATAAAGTTTCCACGATTAAAGTATTAAATACGGACAACTCAACGATTGCTCCTTTTTACTTAGGGATGACAATGCAAGATCTAACTGAGATTACCACGATTTATACGAACTTCAATTTTCAATACAATGGAACAGATGTCGGGATCGAATTGATGGAAGAAGATATGAATTATCGACCGTTGATTGCGTTTGATAATGATACGTTTGCTATTTTATTCTTCGACCAAAGTAGTAATGGACTGTTTTCGATCGTTTATTTGGATAAAGCTAGTTTGTTGAAACTTCATCCCTATCAAGTATTTGGTTCAGACTTACCGCAATATAAAATAGACGATCAAGTAGATTGGGCTGAAATCAATCAAGCAAAAGAAGGTCATAGTGTTCGATTGTTGAATCAGTTAAGGCAATTGGATCGCTTACCACTTTATAAGCAGACGACCGGTTTTTCTACTCAAACGAAACTGCTTTTAAGTGATTACCTTAATAGACCAGAAGATATTTTGACGAAAGAACGATTAGCAGAATGGCAACAAATAGCGGGTAGTACAAACGCAACTGCTAAGTTTTCATTGACTACTGATGAAATTGATTCGTTAGTCGCAAAAAGAAAGCTTCCCCAATCGACCGGTGTCTTTACCCATCCAGTGATTGATCCAACGTTTACATTTTTATTTTTGTATAGTGATCCGTATTATCACGACCGCTTTTTAGTTAACACTTCCGATCTATTAGGAATTGCTTTTTCAAAAGAAAATATGTTAGTCTTAATGCAAGAAGAAGTTAAGGAGAGTACCGATAGCAGTGATAATCAATGAGGAATTATTTGCCTTAGAAGATCAATGTCAGAGCTTATCCGATTGTATCAAAAAAAGCGAGACGATGAAAAAATATTTAAAAGCTAAAAAAGTGATGGAACAATCAGCGGATGTCAATTTATTGATTAATGATTTCTCAATAAAAAAAGAACAGTTTGAAAAAGTTGTTCCTTATCAAAAATATTCACCAGAGTTTCGAGAGAAGCAAAGAGCTGTTCGGTTAGCCAAACGCCAACTTGATTTGCATGAAAAAGTAGCGGATTTTCGTTGTATGGAAACACAATTGCAAGATCTATTGGATAAAATTAGCCAACAGTTAGCAGAAACGGTATCGTTGACGATTAAAATTGATGCGGGAAATCCTTTTTTTGAACAAAAAGGGCGTAGTGGATGTGGAGGTAACTGTCATGAATGATGAAAAAAATGAATTTCAACTAACGAAACGACGTGGGTTGATTGTCTGGGTATACAGTTTGAAACAATTAAAAAATTTGAAGAAATTTGGATTGCTTCATTACGTTTCACGTAAAATGAAATATGTCGTATTGTATTTGAATGAAGACACATTTGAGCAAACTGCAGAACGAATCAACAAACTTCATTTTGTTCGCAAAGTTGAACGCTCTTATCGTCCAGACGTCGAAATGAACTTTGCTGATAAGATTGGTACGAAGCAACCAGTCAAAGAAGAAGGTTTTGAGATTGAGGAGATCAACACTAAAATCCGTTTAGCAGACCACGTCTTTTAAACCTGTTTTGTGTAAATCATTCATCTCTTAAATAAAAAAGATAAAAATAACTTGAGAAAGCATGAAATTAATGGCGATCCAAGTTTTTTTATCTTTTTTTTTGGTATACTAGTAACAGCACGATTTTTAAAAGGAGTGAGTCAATGCGAGTCATATCAGGAACATATGGTGGACGACGCTTAAAGAGTTTAGCAGGGGCTAATACACGTCCCACCACAGATAAAGTGAAAGAATCGATCTTCAATATGATCGGTCCTTACTTCGACGGAGAAACAGTCTTAGACCTATTTTCTGGTAGTGGCGGGTTAGCTATCGAAGCAGTTTCTCGTGGCTGTGGGCATGCCTTTTGTGTAGACAAAAATTACCAAGCGCTAAAAATAATCCAAGAAAACATTAAAGTAACGAAAGAGCCAGAAAAATTCACCACGTTAAAACTTGATGCGGACAAAGCCATCGAAAAGCTGGCAAATGATCAGCAAAAATTTGATTATTTATTTCTTGACCCACCATATGCCAAACAAAAAATTCTTGACCAAATAATCAAAATGACGGAGCTGGACCTTTTTAATGATTCGGCAGTTATTGTATGTGAAACTGATAAAACAGTGGAATTATCAGAAAAGATTGCTGATTTTACGCAAATCAGAAAACAAACGTATGGTATTTCAACTGTGACTATCTACAGAAAAGAGGAAGACCTATGAAAAAAGCCTTGTTTCCAGGCAGCTTTGATCCGTTCACGAATGGGCATTTAGATATGGTCGAACGAGCAGCAAAAATGTTTGATGAGGTCATCATTGGGGTATTTGTGAATACGTCAAAAAAACATCTATTTACCGTTGATGAAAAAGTTACATTGATTACTCAAGCTGTTCGTCATCTTCCGAATGTTAAAGTGTACCACCAGGAAAATCAATTAACAGTCGAGATTGCGAATGAATTAGCTGTTCAAACCATCATTCGTGGTATCCGTAGTGTAAAGGATTTTGAATATGAACGGGATATTGCTCAAATGAACCATCATTTAAATCAAGAAATCGAGACGGTCTTTTTATTGGCTAAACAAGAATATAGTCACGTTAGTTCTAGTTTATTAAAAGAAGTCTTACACTTTGGGGGAGATGTCAGTGACTATCTTCCACCAGTAATCAACGAAGCGTTAGCTGGAAAGCGTGAAAATGATGGACTTTAAAAGATGGTTAAAGACGATTCTTGTCATTTTTTTAGGGATATTTATTATTGGGTTCGTGGTAATTCCACTTCCTTTTTATGTGGAAGCACCAGGAGCAACCATCAATTTGAAAGAGCTGATTACCGTCAATGGGAAAAAGGACAAAGATTCAGGTTCCTTTTCATTAACTTCAGTGGGCATCCGTCGAGCAACTGGTTTTACAGCGGTCAAAGCCAAGCTAGCACCGTTTGAAGATTTGATTAGCGCTGAGGAGTTGACTGGCGGGGCGACTAGCGAAGAATACAATCAAATCCAACAATATTATATGGAGTCTTCCCAAAATGCAGCGATTGAGCAAGCACTAAAATTGGCAGGGCGCTCTTACCAGATGGAATTTAAAGGTGTCTATGTCATGAGTGTCGAGAAGAATTCCAATTTCTATGGAAAATTAGCAGTTGGTGATACAGTCACAAAAGTTGATGGACAAACCTTTAAAAGTGCAGAAGCATTTATGAAGTATGTCAAAAGTAAAAAAGTCGGCGATACGGTCACGATCACCTATCTCCGAGATGGCAAAGAAAACGAAACTTCAGGTAAATTGATCGAACTGCCAACGGATAATAAAGCAGGGATTGGGATTACTTTAACCGATCATACGAGTATCAAGTCGGATACAGATGTAATGATTAATTCAGGATCAATCGGAGGGCCGTCTGCTGGTTTGATGTTTACCCTGGAAATCTATGAACAATTGACCGGTAAAAATCTTCGTCAAGGGAAAGAAATTGCTGGTACTGGAACGATCAATAGCGACGGTGAAGTTGGGCGAATTGGTGGTATTGATAAAAAAGTGGCTAGTGCAGACAAAGCTGGCGTTGAAATATTCTTTGCACCGGATGATCCAATCTCAGATGAAATCAAGAAGAAACATCCAGAAATCAAAACCAATTACGAAGAAGCCAAAGCTGCTGCGAAAGAATTGAACTCTTCAATGAAAATTGTACCAGTGAAAACCGTACAAGATGCCCTTGATTATTTAGAAAAGATGAACTAAAGATTCATTATAAATCGTTTTGTTTAAACAACATTTTTTTATCGTTGTTCATGAAACGGTTTTTGAACGAATAAATAGACAGACAAAATTTCCTTTAAGATTGATGTTTTCAATGACTCAGCCTTAACGGAAAGCTTGTCTGTCTCTTTTTATAGAGAAACTAAAATGAATAGAAACTAGCCATGAGGGGATTTATGTGTATGAGGTAAGCTTTTTTATTCGTTTGATCAGTAAAATAAAAGTTATTTTTAACTGCGTCAGTTGATAAAGAGTTTAAACTTATTATGGAAAAATTTTCGGTGAAATGAAAAAATAGGAAATAAAGTGAAGATGTATGATATAATCGAAGGACAGAAAAATGAATACAGTAAGATGATCAGATCGTTCTAAGTCAGTGTTTTTTTACTGATTCCCTAGTAAAAACTACGTTGGCACACAGCTTTTAATTTTTACATTTATCCGATTCATTGGGTATTCTGAAAATAGAGGAAAGAGCTGGAGAATTTTATTCTTGAAATCTATTTAAAACCAACTACCACTTTTATTTTGTGATCAAGTCCTGTTTGTTTTTCTAAATTTACTTGGAGAGGATTAATGATGAGAAAAAAAGCGATTGTAATTATAATGATTCAAATGGTGATTTATGTTAGCTCAATCATAGGTGCGTTTATGAATAGAGGAGTTATTACAAATTGGCCTTCTTTACTTTTGTTATTCGGAATATGTATCGGTAATTTTGTGCCAATCGAGTATCGGACTAGTTTCAATTCTACTGATCCTGGGATTATTCTAAAAAATCATACAAGACGGTTAGAAAACATCATTTACATGATCATCACATGTCTCGTAATCGTACTAGTTATCTATCTGGATATGGTATAACGACTAGTTTAGACAATGGAATATTTTGTCCGTAAAAAAATATCTTATAAAATCTATGTAAACTAGCTCACGATTATTCATGAGGAAAAGCGAGTCTTTGACTTATTTAGGAGATTTGAACACTTGGAAAGTTGATGTAGTTGAGGCAGTGCTCTTTGGCATAGTGAGAATAATTGTACATAGCCGCTAGAGAGACAGTGGCAAAGATATCGGATTTAGGATTACTTAGGTAAGTCGGGTACATGCTCAAAAAAATCAAGGAAGAGCTTCGCTAAGAGTGTGAACTTGAAATTATTTTTAAAAAACGAATAGAAAAATAGATAAACATCAAAGTCAGTAAAAGTGATTTTGATGGTTTTTGCTAGGTAATGAAAAGAGAAATATAGACCCTATGTCAACGCCTATTCCTGAAATGTTTAAAGGTATGAAAGATTCATTCTTCATAAAATAATTGTCCCAAAAGTAGGTTTATTTTCATGTAGAAAAATGGTTTGACGTATTTAATCATGAAGAGAAAAACTTCTTCAGAATTTAAAGAAAGGAAACCAATCGGAAAATTGTCACAATGAGCGAAGAATGGAAAAACAAACGAAAGCGTTTCTATAGTTCCAACTTTTCTTCACCAAAATTTGTGATCGGAGGGATCTTTGGCATCATAGGGGTCATCATCCTTGGTGGAATGATGGTTCATTTTTTCAGTCAATCAAGTAAAAAGGATCAACTATTTTTGACAAACCAATCGATTGAAGCTCCGGAAAAGAACAGTTCTGAAACGAAACCAATTGATGAAACGGTGAGTACATCGACTAGGTCAGTGATTTATGTCGATGTGAAAGGAGCGGTGAAACAACCTGGAATGTACGCTTTTGTGGCAGAAGATCGGGTATTTGATGTTATTCAAAAAGCAGGTGGGCTGACGGAATCAGCTGACGAGAAACAGATCAACTTTGCAGCAAAAATAACGGATCAACAAATGCTGTACGTTCCTGAAGTAGGCGAAGAAATTCCAGAAAGCTCAAATGCTAGTCTAGCGACGGTAGATTCAGCGGACACAAACCCAGATCGAGTGCATCTTAATACCGCTGATCTTTCGCAATTGCAACAAATACCGGGGATCGGTGAAAAAAAAGCCCGAGAAATTATTCAGTATAGACAAGACAACGGGGCGTTCAAAAGTATTGACGAGCTTCAAGAAATAGACGGAATTGGTCAGAAGACAGTTGAAAAAATCAAAAACTTCGTTACAATTACTATAGAATAAACGATAGAGGTGGCTAATATGAGCAATGAACGGATTCCTTGGGACCAATATTTTATGGCTCAAGCAGTATTATTATCATTGAGAAGTACTTGTACACGATTAGAAGTCGGCGCAACTTTAGTAAGAGAAAAACGGATCATTGCTGGAGGCTACAATGGCGCTGTTAGTGGGGATGTTCATTGCATTGATGAAGGGTGTTATATCGTCGATGGTCATTGCTTGCGAACGATCCATGCGGAAATGAATGCTTTATTACAATGTGCAAAACTAGGCATACCTACGGAGGGCGCAGAGATTTACGTGACTCATTTCCCTTGTTTAGCTTGTACAAAAGCCTTATTACAAGCAGGAATCAAAAAGATCAACTATTTACATGATTATCGAAATGATCCGTATGCACAATCATTGATCGAACAATTAGGCGCAACTGTTCATCAAGTATCATTGGATTCTACTCACTTTTCTAAACTCCAAAAAGAATTATCAGGAGAACATGTTTAGTAGATTTTGTGATCAAACACAGAATCGATTCATTTTTCCAGCGATTTCTTCGATTTTTATTTGTTTGTTTTATTATACAGACAGATGGCATTATCGTTTGATTTTCGCTGGATTTTTTTTGTTTTTTTTACGGAAAGAAAATAAACAAATTATTGGTTTAAGTCTCATTTGTAGTACGCTGGTTTTATTTTCTTGCTGGCTTAAAGAAACAAAACCAATCGATGATCAAAGGACGTTGGAACGTATCATGGTCGCCTCAGACACAGTGAAAATGAATGGAGATTTAGTGACTTTTATTGGGCACACAACGGACAAGCAAAAGATTTCTTGCAGCTATTATGCCAAATCTGAACAAGAAAGAAATTCTTTTCTTGTTCTTAGACATGAAGCGATTGAATTAATTGTAGTCGGGGATTACCAAGAAACTTCCAAACAAAGGAATCCTTATGGGTTTGATCAAAAAAAGTATGACCAAATACATCGGATCAAAGGACGATTTCAGATACGCCAGATCAAAGAACATTTGAATCGTAATGCTTGGCAGAATATGCTGAGCAGAACACGAGGAAGGTTTATTACGTTTATTCAAGAACACTTTAGTCACAAGGTGAGTGTCTATATGAATGCTTTGATCTTTGGCTATAAAGATAGTCAGTTTTTAGCATCAGAAGACACATATAAAGAAACTGGCTTACTTCATTTATTCAGTTTGTCAGGCATGCACATCCAAACTTACTTAGGTTGGCTCTATTATCTGTTTCGCAGAGGAGGGATGACATTAACTGCTAGTTATCTCCCACTAGTTGGGGGGACTTTGGGGTATTTTAGCTTATCTGGGGGCTCTGTGTCAGTGAAAAGAGCGGGGCTGTCATTCTTATTGAAATTAGGACTAAAACTCCTCAATGTCAAATTTTCTTCTTTCGATCATTATTCGATTATTTTATGGATACTTTTGCTGATCGAGCCGCTTTGTCTTTTCCAAGTAGAGGGCCAGCTAAGTTTAGGAATGAGCTTCTTCTTTCTTTTGTTGTCTCGCCCAACCACTAAGTTTCAAAAGTTTACTACTATCGTGTTATTTAGTATCGGCATCATGCCACTGACAGCTTGGCATTTTTATGAGTGGCCACTATTAGGGAGTATGTTGACTCTTCTTTTTGCTCCTGTTTTTAAGAAAGTATTTCTTCCTTGTTTGACGTTTTTATTTGTTTTTGGCAGGGTATTACCTCTAAGTGTTAGCGAGTTGCTTAATTCTTTTTTAGTCCATTTCGAGAGCTTACTAGATTCGTTGAGATTTGCCAATCTAGTGATTGGGCGACCGAATGGCTGGTTGTTAATATTTAGTTTAGGCTTTCTTTTATGGCTTATAGAGAAAAAGCAACATGAACCATTTCAATGCGTGACAGCTGCACTCCTTGTGCCCATTATTCTCATTTTTGGTCGTTTTCTTCAATTCGGAAGTAGTATCACTTTCAACGACGTAGGGCAAGGAGACAGTATTCTTTTTAAAGCGCCGTTTTTAAAAGAAATCGTTATGATTGATACTGGTGGAAAATTGGGTTTTCAAAAAGAAGCTTGGCAAGAGCGAAGGGTTAGACCACCTGCAGAGTTCAATCTTGTCCCATTTTTAAAAGGAAATGGCATCCGACACATCAATAAACTGATATTGACGCATGACGATATCGATCATGTGGGAGAAATTACGACATTAGCAAAACATTTCAAGATCGATACGATTTATATTGGTTGGGGAGCTGGCAAAAGTACCTGGCTCCATACGCAGTTGCAGAAATTGGAAAAAGCAGGAACTACTATTTGTGAAGTCAGGCAGGGTGATTGGATCAAAGGTTATTTTGATTTTTTTGTGTTGTCTCCGATTACCCAGGGGAAGGGGGAGAATGAAGATTCAATTGGCTTGTCAGTGACTCATCAATCCTGTCGTTTTCTCTTTTTAGGTGATTTAGATCAGCATGCAGAAGAAAAGATCGGAAACGCTTATCCAGATTTAAAAGCGGATGTGATCAAATTAGGACATCATGGCAGCCGCACATCTAGTCATCCACAGTTCATTTCGCAATTAGAAGCAACCTATGGTGTTTTATCCTGTGGCGTGAATAATTTATTTGGTCATCCTCATGAAGACGTACTAGCGACGTTAAAGCAGAATAAAGTCACTCCTTTGCGTACCGACCGTCAAGGCGCAATTACTTTTAAATGGCATCCCTTTTGGTATCCAAACGGAAAGATCCACACAATGATAGACTAGCAATTCCCAGCTACTCATGGTAGGATAAATTTGAAAGTGGTGAACGAAATGAGTATTCAAGCAGATTTACAAAAAATCCGTAAAGAAAAGCTTGCGCCTTGTTATTTGATTCTAGGTACTGAAAAATATTTACAGGATCAGGTAAGAGCAGAAATCCAGAAAAAAATTCAAATCGATAGTCAAGATGACTTGAATTTCTTAAGTTTTGATATGGGGAATGCTAGTATTGATGAGGTGGTTGCTGAGGCAGAGACTTTGCCATTTTTTGGTGATCAACGCCTAGTATTTGTAGAAAATCCCTACTTTTTAACAGCTGAAAAAGTGAATAATGGGATTGAACAAAATACGGATCTACTGATTGATTATTTAAAAGAACCTTTAGAATCAACAGTTTTAGTGTTTTTTGCTCCCTATGAGAAATTAGATGAGCGAAAAAAAGTAACGAAACAATTAAAAAAAGCTGCTGTGACCATCAATGTTCAGCAATTGAATGAAAAAGAAGTACGTCAGTATTTATTGAATACACTGGAAAATGCACCGTTTCAAATGGACCGTAAAGCGATTGATCTGTTTTTAAGGTTAACGGATCTCGATCTATCAAAAATGATGAGGGAATTGAATAAATTACTATTGTATGGGCAACAACAAGAACTGATCACTGTTAAAGAAGTGGAACAGTTAGTCCCTAAAACCTTGGAACATAATCTTTTTGATATGACACAATATATTCTTTCCGGGAAAACAGAACAAGCGCTGCGGTTGTTTGAAGACTTAATTACCCAAGGAGAAGAAACCATTAAGATCAATGCCATCTTGCTTTCACAAATACGTTTGTTTTTACAGACCAAGTTTTTGATGAAAATCGGTTATCAGCAGGCTAATATTGCTGAGACTTTAAAGATACATCCTTACCGTGTAAAATTGGCGATGCAAGAGGTACGTAAATTTGATGAAAAGATCCTAAGGCGTTTATTTGACGATCTGGTTGAAATGGATTACCAAATCAAAAGTGGTAAAATCGAAAAAGAATTAAGCTTTCAATTATTTGTCTTACGAACAGGTCAGCTTTTGAAGAGTTAAAAAGAAGAGAAAAACAATCGAAATAAATCCAAAAAGAACGCTTGAAACGATGATGTTTTGAGCGTTTTTTAGACATCAATTGTTTTAGAGTAGGAAGTGCTGAGTCAGCCGCAGCTGGTTTACTAATAAAAAGAATGGAAAGAAACCCAACAGAAGGGTGATCGAATAGACTGTTTGAGACAAAATAAAAAAACCGGCCGTAGCCGATTTCCTTATTTAGCGATTTTTTTGCTTAAACGAGATTTGTCGCGGTTAGCTTTGTTTTTATGAATTAGACCTTTTGTTTCAGCCATATCAATAGCTTTAACAGCTTCTTTATATAACGCATCTACGTTTTCAGCACCTGAAGCTACAGCATCTTCAAATTTTTTGATTGCAGTACGCATAGCGCTTGTTTGAGATGAATTTTTAACGTTCGCATTTTCGCTTGTACGAACACGTTTGATTGCAGATTCAATGTTTGGCATTAGTTTCACCTCCGATAAATTAAGTTCTTACGCGTGTTACCGCATAATTCAACATTCATTATTATACCTAAATGAAGTAATCTTTGCAATATGAACATGACAAGTTTTTTTCCTTAACACTAAAAGAAACTTAATTCTAGGCTCTACTAGCATTGAAAGAGAAGGAAAATGGGCAAATAAAAAACGCTATTGTGGGAGACAATAGCGTTCAACCAAAGCAGATAAATTTATCTTTTTAAACAAAATTTGAATGGGACTGTTTGGTACTCGAACATTATATAACAAAGCGAACCGTTTGCAAAGCTTTTTTTGAAAAGGGATACGTTCCTTGTAGACTAAGCAATCATAACGATACCATTCTTTAGTTATTTTATAACCGTTAACCGTTGGTGTAGCTAAATTTATTCCGGAGTCCCAATAATTTTAATGTATTCATCAATATTTTTGATCATCATTTTTTTGATGACTAATTGATTGCGGCGGTTCCATTTTCCACTGACTTCTAATACATATTTATTTAAAGGGAGCCGAAGAATATATTTTGCCAAGTAACGATCTTTCAACAGACCGTTAATGACACGATCTTCCAGTTGAAGATTTAAGCCAGTCAACATCATAGGTTGTTCTTGTAAGACATACGTATCAATTAAAAGACCTTCAAAGGTTTCCATGAGCGTTTTCCTTTCTATATATAAAGCATAATAGCGAATGATTAAAAATATAAGTGATGCTATCTTGTGTTCTAGTATAACAAAAAATGAAAGGAGGAGCCAAAAAGAAATGAGGATTATTTAATAATATTTTAGGAAACATAAAAGGGAGGAAGTGGTGTATGGGTAAGGAGAAGAGGTAGGAACATTAAAAACATACTTGATGAAACCCACGCAACTTTTATCAAGTAGATTCCATAAGTAAAGATAAATGGAAAAACAATAAACCCGATAGATAAAGTTTTTTCACTTCATCTATCGGGTTTACTTTTTTCACGATCAATTAAAGTAGGTATTGAACACATTTTGGATCAGATCTGGAAATAAAAGATAAGCTATTCCTAAAATCAATACGATCGCTAATAAAAACCAACCAACCGTGCCGATAAAGTATTTTAATTTTTCTAACATGTGATCACCTCGGAATAAGTATATCACGAACGATTCGATTCAGAGGACTCAAAACACTTTAACTGTGATCGATTTTTTCATTTACTTAAAGAAAATAATTGCAAGAGACAATAGGTAATACCAGAAGCAATGACTGGACCAGCAGCGATCCCTTTTAAGAAAACGACTCCGAGAATTGTTCCAAAAACCAATGCAACAGTAATCTGCGGGTCTGAAGCAATCAAACCGACTCCTTTGGAAGAAAGGACGGCTACTAGACCACCACAAAACACAGCAATCCAACCGATTGGTGATTTAAAGGCATCCAGTAAATCTTTTAAACCAATCTCGCCAGTAGCGATTGGAACTAAAATAGCAGCTGTGATGATGGTGACTCCTAGATTAATTCCTTTGCCTTGAAGCCAAGTAAGAAACACTTTCGATGTCGGTATCAATTTGACTAGTAATATAAAACCTGTAGCGATGATCAAGCTTTGATTTTTAGCAAGCAGGGCAACAAGCATGATCAATCCAAGAAAAATCCAACTTTCCATAAAAAAAGAACCTCACTTTCCTGCCATCAATCATATCATTTTTTCAACGGTTACAAAAGTGAGGTTCATCAGAGTGGAAAAACTAGATAGAGTGGTGATTCGGCTGTAAGGGACAGCCAGTGCAACGTGATTTTTTGGAAGTATCTTCAGGTAAGGGTTTCAATAAACGTAACCCATTTAAGATAACCAAGATCGTGCTTCCTTCATGACCAATCACGCCAAGAGGTAAATTTAAAAATTGCAGAAAGTTAGAAAGGATCAGTAAACAAATCACTGTAAGAGAAAAAATAATATTTTGCTTAATGATTTTCTTCATTCTTAGTGAAAGACGGTGGGCATAACTTAATTTTTGCAAGTCATTTTTTACCAAGACAATATCAGCGATTTCCATAGCGACATCCGTTCCTTGTCCCATGGCAACTCCTAGTGAAGCAGTTGCAAGAGCTGGGGCATCATTGACACCATCACCAACCATTGCTGTGACAGCATACTTTTCTTTTTGCTGTTGTGCATAGTGTGTTTTATCCGATGGTGTGCAGTTAGCCAGTAAGTGTTGAACACCAATTTTCTCTGCAATAGCTGCAGCAGTCCCTTGGTTATCTCCAGTGACCATGCTGGTATCAATTTGCTGGTTATTGAAATAGTCAATGACTTGTTGGGCATTTTCTTTCGGCACATCTAATAAGCCGATGAGTGCTATCAATTGATCATCTTTGGTTAAAACAATCACTGTCTTTCCCTGTTGTTCGAGTAAACGAATTTTATCAAGAAGTTCTTTTTCAGCTATCGACGTTTTTTCTGGTTCCCATTTACCTACAATCCACTGAGCTTCTTGGTAAACTGTTCGTAAACCAAACCCCGTGATTTCTTCGATTGGTAATTTTTGGATGTCTTTTGGTATAGCAATGTCAAAATGTGTTACGATTGCTTGAGCTAAGGGGTGCGTTGTTTTTTGTTCCATTGAAACTAAGATTTGTTGCGCCAGATTCTGATCTTTTACAAAATAGCTATCAGTTACTATCGGTTTACCTTTCGTTAAAGTTCCGGTTTTATCAAAGGCAATTGCTTTTAAATCAGCTAATTGTTCTAAATGGAGTCCACCTTTGATCAGCACACCGTTGCGGGCAGCGTTAGAAAGGGCTGCTAGTGTTGCAGGTGTCGCAGAGGCAACCAACGCACAAGGAGAGGCGACAACCAATAAAACCATTCCCCGATAAAAACTTTCTTGAAAACTCCAGCCAAAAATGAAATATGAAACAAGAATCATTAATGGAACAACGACTAACACACCTTTAACGTAGGTATTTTCAATACGAGAGATAAAAGAAGCGGTCTTTGTAGGGGTGCTTTGTGCTTTTTCAACCAGCTGGATGATTTTAGCAAAAACGGTCTCATCACTTTTTTTAGTCACCTGTAGGATCAAAGGATTCCCTCGATTGATCGTTCCTGCAAATAACTCATCATGAGGAACTTTTTCAACTGGTACAGATTCACCACTCAATGTTGCTTCATCAACCGTTGCTTGTTGACTTTCTAAATAGCCGTCAATTGGGATCGTTCCACCTTTTGGGACAAATACCCGATCATCGATCTTAAGATCAGTTACAGCTATTTCTTCTAATTCTTCGTTTGCAGTTAAACGTTGTGCTTTTCGTGGCTGTAGATTCATTAAAGCGGTAATTTCTTGCTGACTTTTACTGGTCGTATATTCTTCGAGAGCGCCACTTAAACAGAAAATAAACGTAAGCATCGCACCTTCTAAAAAATCACCGATCAAACAAGCGCCAATTGCTGCCAAGGCCATCAATAAGTCAACATTCAATGTGTTTTCCTGCCAGAGTTCGGTCAACCCTTCACGAGTCTGCTTGAAACCGCCGAATGAGATGGCGCCTAAATAAAAGATGATACTTAGAAAAGGCACAAAAGATTGAGTAGCCAAACCTAAAATTATAAGTAATAAACAACCGATTGTCGGGATAAATGTCTGTATTAAACGAGTCATATTTGTTTCCTCCTTTACAAAATCAATATACCACACGAAAATTCTAATTGATAATAAAAATCGCTAAATGAGAACGATAATAGTTATCATTTAGAATAACGCGTTTTTGGAAAGGGGATAATTAGAATAAATATAAAAAAACACCGTAATCATACGGTGCTTTGACTTCGTTTTATTCAGTTACATTGCGATAAACCAGTAACCAATCAAAATGATCCCTAAAATGATACGATACCAACCAAAAATTGTAAAGTCGTTTTTCTTCAAATAACTTAACAAGAATTTGATGGCTAAAACGGAGACAATAAATGATACGAGGGTTCCAACGAGTAAAATAATCGTTTCTTCCATTTTAAAGGAGTTTCCTTCAGCTAGATACTTCACGATTTTTAAACCACTGGCACCAAACATCACTGGGATACCAAGGAAAAATGAAAATTCTGTTGCTACAAATCGAGAAGCACCAATCAAAATGGCTCCGAGGATCGTAGCTCCTGAACGAGAAGTTCCAGGAACTAACGCTAATACTTGGAATAATCCAACCAGTAACGCCGCTTGATAAGTAAAATCGTTTAAGGTTGTCCAACGTGGTGTTTTTGTCTTGTTTCTTTTTTCCACAACAATGAATGCAATCCCATAAACGATTAAGACGATCGCAACTGGTAGAAATTTATGAAAATGTTCTTCTAACCAATCATCTAAAGGTAATCCAATAATAATTGCTGGAATACAAGCGACTACGACTTTGAACCATAATGTCCAAGTATCTTTTTTCTCAATAGTGGTTTTGCTTGGAGAAAAGGGATTTAATTTATGAAAATATAAAACGACGACTGCTAAAATAGCACCTAATTGAATAACGACGTTGAACATCGACATAAACTGTGTGCTAGCGTCTAGCTTGATGAACTGATCTGCTAGGATCAAGTGACCAGTACTACTGATCGGCAACCACTCGGTAATCCCTTCGATAATTCCTAAGATAGCTGCTTTGATGATATTTGCAAAAAACATACGGACCTTCCTTCCCAAATAAAATACAGTATTAAGTATACCGTTCTTTCTAATGAAAACCAAATGCTTTCTTGATGTTAAGAAAAACTTGATAAATAGCAAGAGGGTATAAGAAAGCGAGTACTCAAGTGAGTACTCGCAAACCAGTGTTTGATAACAGAATGATTATAAGAAAGAATCCCGCGAGTGTTTTTTTCCCTGCTCTATATAACTAATATCGTTGATTCCTTCAATTGAAAAATTGCCTTTTTCATACGTCACTTTTGTCACGCTGCCATTTAATAAGCCTGCTCGAACAGGTTGATGTACGTCAATTAGGCTGAGTAAAAAGCCAATTGTCAACCCATGAGAAACAACTAGGACGTTGCCACCACCATTTTTTTCGCAATGGTGCGCAATGTCTTCAAATCCTGACCATACACGATTTTTTAAAGTATCGTAGGTCTCAGCCCAGCCAGCGGTATCCAGGTTATAAATAGCATTAGCAATTTGTTCAAAAGTTACGTCCGTCGTGAACATCTCATCATAAGTTTTGAAGTTTAATACTCGGGGGATAACACCCCACATTTCCATGTCATACCCACCTTCTAAAGAGCCAAAACACCATTCACGAATTCTTTGATCGATAAAATAAGGGATATCTTTTCCTTTGGCATGTTCACTGAGGATGATACGTGCCGTTTCAATAGCACGACCACTATCGCTAGAATAAGCAAAAGAAAAATCAACGTCTTTCAATCCTTTTCCAAGATAGTGGATTCCTTCTTGGCCTTGTTTGGTGAGTGGTGTGTCACACCAACCTTGGACACGTTCAATCGTATTGAACATCGTTTTTCCGTGTCTGACGATGTAAAGAGTGGTTTTAGTCATATTTACAGCCTCCAATCGATTTGTTAGTTAAGCATTAAAGAAAGGGTTGGTTCTTTTTTCATGTTCAATGGTCGTAGCATCTCCATGCCCAGGATAAACGGCAAATTCATCTGGCAACACAAACAGCTGGGTTTGAATACTGTGTAGCAGCTGCTCCAGATTCCCAGTATATAGATCGGTTCGACCGATACTGCCTTTAAATAGTGCATCACCTGATACGACAAAATCATCAAAGATAAAGCTGACACTTCCAATCGAATGACCAGGTGTAGGGACGACCCGAAATGTCATATTCCCTAGACGATAGGTTTTCATTTCAAATTCATATTCAGCAGGTGAAACAATGATATTCGCAATGTCATCATGTCTTCCCAAACCAGAAAGATTCAATATCGGATCGCCTAACCAACTTTGTTCTAATGGACTAACATATACAGGGATCTGATAAAACTGACGAAGTTCTTCGACGGCTCCGATATGGTCATAGTGGGTATGTGTTAGTAAAATCGCTACGGGTTGTTGTTGCGTTTTTTCGATTTGCGTTTTGATTTTTGCTGCATCTTCACCAGGATCAATAATCAGTAAAGCTTCATCGTTATAAACCAAATAACAATTTTCTTCGATCATCCCAGTTTTGATTTGTTCAATATGCATAAAGAGTTCCTCCTGATCGCTTACTTAATTCTAGTATAACTCAATTGATAAGATGAAACAAAAGACCCTACTTGAGGAATGGTCCACGCTGAATCTAAATCGAATTGAATGAATAATAAATGAATTAATTGAATTAATTTATTATAGTAGAGCTGAGTCATGTTTTTTTGTAGCCGAGTTTTCTTGCTTCCTAAATGAACCACTTATTTCAATGACAAGATGTAAAATAAAAGTATTGAGAGATTTTAAACAAGAGGACAGAAAATTCTCACTTCTTTTTAATAAGTTGGTGTTAGAGTGAGCTCATCCAAAAATCCTAATTCTATATCCTATTCGAGCTTGCGACAATGATGTCCAACTCTGAAAAACAAAGGGAAGCATCCGAAAATGCAAAAAGCTATTTTCGGATGTTTTACTTTACTTTCAAGTGAACGATGATGAATGTAAAGGGAGAGAGATATCTGAATAATGTAAACAAATCTATAGCTTTGTAAACATACTTATGAAAGGAAAAAGTGAGTAAATAGCTGTAATACTTTCATCTGTTGAGGCGTATAAATCGGCAAATTGATAAGCTTGATTTTAGTATTTTGCGATTCTTTTCTTTTTCAGGTAGACTTATAGTCAAAGGAGTGGGAGTGGTGAAGCAATCAAAAATATCGGTACGTAACCTTGTTGAATTTATCTTAAGGCGTGGCAGTATCGACAATCGTAAAAAAAGTAACCATACCGCACTGGAAGGTGCCAAGATCCATCGGAAGCTTCAAAAAGATGCTGGAGAAGACTATGAAAAAGAAGTCTTTTTAAAGACGACTGTCCACTTCGAGGAATACCAGCTAATCATAGAAGGGCGAGCAGATGGCGTGTTCCAAAAAGAAGGCATCTATTATATTGATGAAATAAAAACTTCGGAACCGAGGTATGAAGACTTAGAAAAAGAACAAATTGAATTATTTTTCCATCAAGCAAGAACCTATGCTTATATTTATTGTCATGAACATGATTTAAAAGAAATCAATTTGCAACTAACTTATTATCAAACTACTGAAGGAATTATTACCCGAAAAGTTGAGCATCAAACTATCGAACAATTAAATGAGTTTTTTAAAAAACTTACAGATGACTATAAAGAATGGCTGATTTTTCAAGAGAATTGGCGTACCGTTCGAAATGCTTCTTTGATGGCTTTGAAATTCCCCTATGACAACTACCGTAAAGGTCAAAGAGAGTTAGCAGTCGCTGCCTATAAAACGATTCGTACAAAACAAAAATTATTCGTCGAAGCACCGACAGGAACTGGAAAAACAGTTTCTACACTGTTCCCCGCCTTGAAAGCAATAGGAGAAGAAGAGGGAGAACGCATTTTTTATTTAACGGCTAAAACAATCACGAGACAAGTGGCTGAAGATGCTTTGGAGGCGTTAAAAGATGTGGGTGCTGAGACCAAAAGTGTGACTTTGACAGCCAAAGATAAGATTTGTTTTTTAGACGAAACAACATGTAATCCAGATCAATGTCCATATGCCAACGGTTATTACAACCGGATCAATGAAGGATTATGGGATTTATTGAATCATGAAAATCAAATCACCAGAGAAGTTATTGAAACTTATGCGAAGAAACATACGTTATGTCCTTTTGAGTTGTCGCTAGATGTGAGTTTATGGTGTGATGTGATTATTGGGGATTATAATTATTTGTTTGATCCGACTGTTTATTTACGACGTTTTTTTGAAGGCGAAAAAAATGAGGATCATCTTTTTCTGATTGATGAAGCCCATAATTTGGTCAGTCGTTCCCGAGAGATGTACTCCGCAAAACTTTCATATCGAAGCGCTAGAAACGTCTATGCACTCATTCCAAAAGAATTTAAAAAGTTAAGACGACGTTTTAATAAGTTACTTAAAGCGTTCGATCAGATCCAGGAAATTTCAAATGAAGATGGGTGGACCTACCACCATCAAAAAGCACCCGCGGACACATTGGTTAATGCTGGTTATCAATTGAGTGAGCACATCCAAGAGTGGTTGGCAGAGTATCCTGAACATGCCATTCAAGAGACGTTACTCCCCTTTTATTTTGACTTACTTCACTTTTTGAAAATCAGTGAATTTTACGATGATCATTATGAAACAACTGTAGAGAAAACTTATCAAGATTTCATCATCAAAGCATTTTGCATCGATCCTAGTGATTTTTTAGAACAATCGTTAGCTAAGGGGAGAAGTAGTATCTTATTTTCCGCTAGTTTTTCGCCATTGTCTTATTACCAAGAAACGCTAGGAGGAAAAGAGAGCTTAGCTTATCGCTTGCCAAGTCCTTTTCCAGAAGAAAACCAAAAAGTGCTGATCACAAATTATTTAGAAACAACCTATCGTAAACGAGAAGAGAACATGCCTCGATTAATTGAAACGATCCAACATTTTACAAAAGAAAAGATCGGAAATTACTTGATATTTTTCCCCTCTTACCAATATTTGGATCAGGCAGTGACAGCCTTTCAAGAAAAACATCCAGATGTTAAGGTGCTGATTCAAGATACCATGATGAGTGAAACTGAGAGAGAAACATTTTTGAAGCAGTTTCAAATTGATCCAGACGAAACCTTACTAGCTTTTTGTGTGTTAGGCGGAATCTTTTCAGAAGGGATCGATTTAAAAGGAACCCGATTAATTGGCAGTATGATCGTTGGCGTTGGATTACCACAAATGAACCATGAGCAGGAGTTGATCAAAGAATATTATGACGAAAAAGATCAGCTGGGATTTGCTTATGCGTACCAATTACCTGGTATGAATAAAGTCTTACAAGCAGCGGGGCGTGTCATTAGAGATGCCAGTGATCAGGGAATCGTTTTGTTAGCAGATCAGCGTTTTACTCGGTTGGATTATCGCCAATTATTTCCAAGACATTGGCAGTCAGCGACCACTGTCAGAAACCTTTCTGAACTCACAAAAGAAATCACCGATTTTTGGCACAAAAGTAAATCATTAGAGATGTGAAATTACTCTAGCGCTAGTAGTTTAAAATTAAAAACACCTGAATCAACCACAAACGACTGGTAGATTCAGGTGTCTTATCTGTTCAAGCGCGTATTTGATCAATTGTTTCATTGTCTGACAAGTAAAGCTATCTGTTAACGATAGTTAGTAAACTGAAGTTCGATTGGCAGATCTAATTTTCGCAATAACGCAATCACCGCTTGAAGGTCATCACGGTTTTTTCCAGTTACACGAATTTGATCTTCTTGAATCTGGGTTTTTACTTTAATCTTTGAATTTTTGATCTCAGTTGTGATTTTCTTGGCATTTTCCCGATCAATGCCATTGATAAGTTCAGCGGATTGGCGTGCTTTTCCTCCAAGGGCATGCTCTGATTCAGAGAAATGGATATTTTTGATTGGAACATTTCGTTTGTTTAATTTACTGAACAAGACATCTTTGATTTGTTCGATCTTGAAATCATCGTCACTGAGAATGGTTAATTTATTGTTATCAAATTTGATATCAATAGTCGAATCTTTAAAATCAAAACGGTTGGTTAATTCTTTTATTGTTTGCTGGATCGCATTTCTGACTTCCTCGATTGTGACCTCTGAAACAATGTCAAAACTTGCATCTTTTGCCATAGTGATCCTCCTGATTTGTTTTTATTTTATTGTATCATAGTCAAATGATTGTGTTGAAGCTTTACTAAAATTATTCTCATTTATGATTCAAGTATTTTAATTTAATTCATAACCTGTTATTCTTACAATTGGAATAACTTTGAAAGGAAGAGGTGCTTGTGAGTAAGATTATGACAGTGTATCAAAGAAATGAAATATTAAAAAAGATTGTGGTTATCTTAGTCACCGGATTGACCGCAGCGGTTGCCTTAAATTATTTTTTGATTCCAGCAAACGTCTTTTCCGCAGGGATGAATGGGATTGCCCAAATCATTGCCTCGTTATTATCTGACTGGCTCCACGTAAAAGTGGACACAGGTGCCTTTATCTTTATTTTGAATATCCCTGTCTTTATTCTAGGGTTCTTGAAAGTAGGCAGACGAGCAACGATTTTAAGTTTTGTCAATGTAGTAGCCGTATCGGTAGCAACTACCTTACTTCCCACTGGGCAGGTGACGGACAATATTTTAATGAATGCCTTAGTCGGCGGTGTTTTGTTAGGTGTTGGTGTAGGGATCTCACTTAAAATGGGGTTTACAACTGGAGGAATGGATATTATTTCTTTAGTCCTTTCACAAACTACGGGGAAAACCGTTGGAAATTATATGCTGATGTTAAATGGTTTGATCGTGGTGATTGCGGGCTTTCTTTTTAACTGGGAGAGTGCGCTCTATACGATTATCTCTATCTATGCCATGACCCAAGTGATTGATGCGATTCATACGAGTCATCAAAAAGTGACCGCCATGATTGTGACGGTTAAACCAGATGAAGTGACCGCAGCGATCGCTCAAAATATGGTTCGAGGAATGACCCTCTTGCCATCAATCGGTGGCTATTCTAAAAAAGAAGGTAAAACGATCATGATGGTGATCACTCGTTATGAAATGTATGATTTAGATCAAATCGTCCATGAAATCGACGAAGATGCTTTTATCAATATTTTACCAACGCATTCGGTATTTGGCCGTTTTGCTAATGAAAGCGAACAAAATCTTTACCGTTCTACGGGTGTCTTTCC
Source organism: Enterococcus sp. C57 (assembly GCF_040887305.1). Taxonomy (NCBI): domain Bacteria; kingdom Bacillati; phylum Bacillota; class Bacilli; order Lactobacillales; family Enterococcaceae; genus Enterococcus; species Enterococcus sp. C57. The sequence continues at coordinate 41,138 of NZ_JBFOFP010000012.1, forward strand.
CGAAATAAAGAAAACTCCTTCAAAAACTAAAAAACAATAATTGATTTAAATAAGTCAGAAGAATTTTCTGTTTTCAACCTGCTAAATGAGAATAGAACCTCTCGATTCTCATTTACAAATGAGCAAAAAAAGAGTATGATAAATGAAAATTGCATGAAGGAGTGCTGCAAGATGAGCGAAGCAAACCAAAAATGGTCTGCAGAAGAAGTCAACGAAATCAAGGAACGAATCTTAGCTGCCTTAGAAATGGTCATCGACCCTGAACTAGGGATCGATATCGTCAACCTAGGCTTGATCTATGAAATCGAATTTGATCCAGAAAACGGAGAAACAGTCATTAAAATGACCTTAACAACCATGGGTTGCCCGTTAGCTGATATCCTAACTGAATCAATCCACGACGCCTTAAAAGAAGTGCCAGAAGTAACTAAGGCAGAAGTCAAACTAGTTTGGTATCCAGCCTGGACGACCGATAAGATGAGTCGCTATGCACGAATTGCACTTGGTATCAGATAATTTTGACACGGGTTTCATATTCAACGAGTAAACAACTTTTAAACTCCTTTATCAACTTTTAGAAAAAGTTGGTGAGGGAGTTTTTGTTTTGTAAAAATTGATGCTTGATGAAGTAAAATTGTCAAAATATGAATAAATGATAACGACTTTTATCCCTCTCTCTTTTTCTACTCAAATCGTATCACAAATTTTTTATAAATTAAGTTGTGTTTTATTTTTAACAATGTTAAACTTTGTTTAATTATATTTATATTTTGTTGGGAGGTTAATGAATGGAATGGTTTTTTAATTTAGAACCTGAGGAACAAGTATTTATTAAGAAATTTTTGTTGGCATCAGGTTCCTTAAAGCAGTTAGCAAAAGAGTATGAAGTTAGTTACCCAACAGTAAGAATAAGGTTAGATAGATTAATTGAAAAAATAAAACTTTTTGATGGAAAGCAAGAAGATTCTTTTGAAGTATCAATGATGCAACTCGTGATTAACGAAAAAATAAGTTTAGACGTAGCAAAAGAAATTATAAAAAAACATAGGGAGAGTATAGATGAATAATATAATACAACTTCTATTTATTGCTGGTGTGATTGGGTTTCAAACCTTAAGTGGTTATATAGGGAATAAATATATGGGAGCGATCTTACCAGTGATTTTCAGTGGTTTAGTTGTTTTTATCGTTTTGACAGGTCATTTAAATCTAACATTTAGAAATATATTAATGCCTATTGTTGGTTTGATTACATTGATCTGTATTTATGAAGGCGGAAAAGAATCAAAGAAAAAAAAGACAATAAAAGAAATGGAAAAAATGAAAGCAAAGGATATCTTGAATCAATAATGAGTTATTGGCTGATACACTAACTTAAACTCTTTTAACAGCTTTTAGTAAAAGCTGATAGAAGAGTTTTTTTCTATGTAAAATATTCAGATAGCTGATGTACTAAAAGGTTGTTCAGTATAGGAAAATAATTGCGAAAGAGGTCGTTGAAACTCAAAAAAATTATAGCTTCCAAATTATCTAACAATCTAAGCAAACGCATAAGACAAGTTTTTTAGTAAGCGTTTTCTAGTCCTGGTTTTCATGATATACTGTTTTTAAGTCAATCAAAAGGAGAATGAACATGAGAAAACAACGAGGTAGCTACTCGATATAGTGGAATGGATAGACCTATATCGAGTATGCTTTATCCAATCGACTATATCGCCGTCAACGATTATAAAATCATAATGACTGGAGCGATAAAAGATGATGGACCAATTAAAAAAAGAGTGGCTTAAAAGTGAGGAACAACAGAAAAATTTTACTGGCTGGGATTTTTCCTATTTAGATGGGAAATGGTCGTGTGAAGAGCCTCCGTGGGATTACCGAGAGCTTGTTTTAAATTATTTAACTCCAACTATGTCTCTATTAGATATGGGAACAGGTGGAGGTGAATTGTTACAAACATTTAACCATCCTTATGAACAGACAGCAGTAACGGAAGGGTATCCGCCTAATTACCAGCTATTATTACAAACACTTGACCCTCAAGGTGTAACAGTAAAATTTGTGGGGGAAGAGGACGTATTGGATTTTCCAGATGATTCATTTGATTTAGTGATCAATTCTCATGAATCTTTTGCAGTAGCTGAAGTGAAGCGTGTCTTGAAACCAGATGGGTTATTTATTTCTCAACAAGTAGGAGATTTCAACGGGTTGAATTTGGCTTCTCGTTTGATGCCAGAAGTAAGGAAAGAATGTTTTGATTTTCATCTTTCCTTAGTGAAAGCAGAACTAGAACAGCACCATTTTGATCTTTTGTTTTGTGACGAAGCCTATTTGAATCAACAATTCTTTGATATGGATAGTTTGATCTTTTATGTACGGACGATTGAATGGGAATACCCAGGATTTACAGTTGAGAAAAATTTCAAAGAGTTATTGGGACTTTATGAAGAGTTGAAACGACATGGTACGATTTATAATTTGCAGCATCGTTTTGCTTTTGTTGCTCGTAACACAAAATAATGTACACATAAAAGTTACTACAAATCATTTTGAAATCCCTTGTGGTGAGCAGGTGATTTAGCAAAAAAGAGTGGGGTGTCATATGCGACCAAAATCAAAAGATGAATTGCTTGAAAAAGCAAACAGCCAATTCGATGATTTATGGAAATTAATTAACGGTATGAGTGAGGAAGATCGCAAGCAATCCTTTCAATTTAGTGAAGAGTTTTTGGCGAAAAAAAAGGAAGCACATTGGCGACGAGACAAAGACTTAAAAGATGTATTGATCCATTTATACGAATGGCATCAACTATTGTTACGATGGCTTGAAAGCAACTTTAACGGGGAAGAAAGAAATTTCTTGCCTGAACCGTATAATTGGCGAACCTACGGGAAGATGAATGAAGAGTTTGTAGAAAAGCATCAAACAACTTCTTTAGTGGAAGCTGAAAACGATCTGAAAAAAAGCCATGAGCAAGTAATGAAAAAATTAGATGCATTGAGTGATGAAGAGTTATTCCAGAAAAAGCAATTTGCATGGGTGGGGAATACCACATTAGGTAGTTATTTCATTTCTGCAACTTCCAGTCACTACGAATGGGCAATCAAGAAGTTAAAACAATCTCAAAAAAATAAATGAATAGAATCAATAAAAAAGCGAAGATCCTAAAGAGGGACCTTCGCTTTTTAAACAAGCTATTTTATATTAGTACCAACCGTTTGCTTCCCAGAAAGATTTAGCTGCTTCCCATGAGCCGTAACGAGAAGATACGTATTGTTCAGCAACTCGTTCTTGGTTTGCTGCTGAATAGTCACCATTTAAGTAAGAAGAATCTAATTGGTAACGTCCGATGTAACGACCGTTTGTTGCTGTATAAGAACCGCTAGATTCTTTTTGAGCGATCCATTCTTTCGCTGAGCTTGTGTTTGTTGTCGCTGGTGTTGCTTGTGCCGCTGTTTGCGTTGCTTGAGCAACTGGTTGAGCAGGTGCTGCTTGTTGAACTGGTTCTTGCTTCACTGGTTGTTCAGCCACTGTTTTTGTTTGAGCAGGCGCTTGGTAAGCTGTTTGTGTTGTTGCTGCTTGTTCGCCTGTTGGGATTGTTAATTGTTGACCTGAATAAATCAAGTTGATGTTTGAGATTGAATTTTTTTCTGCAATAGTTTGGATCAAGGAGTTATCACCAACGTATTTTTGAGAAATCGTTGATAGCGTATCACCTGATTGAACGGTATAAGCTTCGTCCGCATGTGCAGATGTTCCCATAAAGAATAGTGCGCCGGCAGTCAAAGTTGTTCCTAATAGTAATGTTTTAAGTGATTTCATGTAAGATCTCCTTCATAAATTTAAAAATAGTTTTGTTGTGTCCAACGAGGAATACTTTACCATGGGAAAATATTTCATAGGTAAAAGCTCTATGACACTTTGTAACAAAGATACGTTTTTTGTAACAAACAGATTATCATAAAATGTGAAAAACAATGAGAAAACCGTCATAAACGTTTAAAATAAACCACTAACAAGGACAATTGATGAGAAAAATAAACACTAGAAACAAGTAAAAAAAAGCTACATTTTTTGAAAATAAATACGAAATAATTGAAAACAGCGTAATTTTTTTTAAATTTAGCATGTGATGTTACAATAATAGAAACAAGGAGGCGATAACATGAGTAAGAGATATCAAAAAATAATGGTAGCTGTCGATGGGTCTAAGCAATCAGAACAAGCTTTTTTGGAAGCGCTAGATTTAGCGAAAGATAATGAAGCCGAATTATTTATCGTTTCGATCATCAATAAAGTAGAGTTGACACATAGCGCCTACGCATTTTCAAAAATCTATGCAGAAGAAAAACAGAAGATAGAAGTCGAAATGTTAAAAAAGATCCATGATGCGAAAGAATATGGGATCAATGACATCCATGCTATTGTTGAAACGGGTGACCCACGTAACTTGATTGGGACGGTGTTTCCACAACAAGAAGCGATCGATTTGATTGTCATGGGGGCTACTGGTAAAGGAGCAATCCAACAAGCTTTAGTCGGCTCTACAGCATCTTATGTTGTTACTCATGCGCCCTGCAGTGTGTTAGTGGTCAAATAAGGAGGGGAAAGAATGGTACGTCCACAAGAGGTTACAGCTCCTAAAGAAAAAATAGAAATCCTCAAAATTTTAGAAGATGGTACGCAGACGAAAAAAGGTTATTCTGTTGCTTTAGTGAAATGGTCAGGCAAAACAGCGATTGCCTTACGCTGGGATGGTGATAGTCTGCAAGAGAAAGGATTTCCTGTCACTGTAAATGGGTACCATCCAGCTTGGTTCGTTTTGCCAGATCGATTAACAGATCTTTATAGTAGAGACTATCGGGAGTACCAAGAGTCGATCCGGTTTATCACGTCAAGTGATCAAAAAGAATAGCTTTTGTGCTGCGGAAGAAAGTTCATTGTGTGAAAGAATCGTAAACATTCAACATTGAGACAACCTTTTATATCAACAGGTTCCTAATAACTGAAGTAGGTGAAAAGATGAGTGCTGGTGATGTATTGAATGAAGTCAAGCAACTATGTAAAGAAAAGAAGTACGAAGAAGCAAAAATTTTGATTGAATCAAATAAAGAATTGCTAGAGGACAAATTTTCTGTTGCCCAACAGTTTATTGATTTAAAACAAGCATCAATCCTTGAACGGTTCAAATCTTTCTTTGGTGTAAATGAATGATCAAAAATGAGTGTGAAAAAGTGGTTGCTCACTTTTTTCACACTCATTTTTTGTTCGTTTATTCACAATCTATACACACACTAATCTTGTTTATTTAATAAATAAAATATCCAAAGTATCAGTATAATGACTGAAATAACTAAACTAATGACATGTCTAATTAAGACAGAAGGGATTTCCCAATGGCGGAAAGAAAAGATTTGATAAGTAAAATAGATGCTTGGAAGAGAAACAAGTAAAACAGATAGTTTCTTTTTTGTCCAATTTATGTAATAGAAAAGAATACTTAGCATGATGAAAAATGGAATGTAAAAAACAAGCTGACCAATCGCAATCACGAGAGTGCCTCCCAGAATAATAATGATATCTGATACAAAATAACATTTTGTATCAAATGATGCAAGTATTTCTTTAATTGATAACCAAGAAGGACATACAAAGGTTTTTGATTAACAAGAAGTTTCTTGCTATAATTGATCCGAAAGAAAGGATGAAATTTTCATGGATCAAGTAATGTTAGAAGTCGATTTACATTTAGTAAACAATATACGTGTGATTTACTATGTGGTCAGTAATAGTGTAGAAAAAAGAGTACTGATGAATAAAATCAATGGTATTCTGACGAAAAAAGGTGTACACCAATTCAGCAGTAGCGAAGACAATTATTATAGTATACCTGTTGAAAAAGTTTTATATACAACGGTAAATGTCAGAACAGACCTAGATACAAAAGTAGATCATGAACCAATTTTTACTACGTATTGATTGTGACGGAGGAGAACAATGAATCCATACGAAGCACTTATCCAAGAATTGATTGACGGAAAAATTGAAAAAATTGAGGTCAAAAGAGAAGAGGTCATGCTTTTTCGTGAAGCGTGGCTAAAATTAGAGAATCGTAAATATGTCGTAGGTAAGGCATTATTGAACGGGAATGTAGTTTATCATTATGATCCAACTAGGCTGTATTAATTACAAGAAATTAATCATATGGCAAAATTGTTGCTCATGATTTTATTATTAAAAAAAACGCTTGAAATGGTTTTAGCCGTTTTGAGCGTTTTTTAATATTGAGCATTATTTAGAACAAGGGTGAGCAAAAGCTTTTGTGCCAAAGTAGGAGAAAAATCTCCAACTAGAGGCGGATGAAGCCGTTTATTTTTATGGATATAATGAAATAAAAATAGGAGGTAGAAAAATGAAAGTAGTAAAAGTAGTTATTGGAACGGTATTATTTGCAGGAGTCGCATTAGTGGGCTTGAAGTTTTATACGCAAAACGCCCACGATGAGATGGCAGGTGTGGTAGACCAGTTAAATCCGTTGGTAACAAAAGGAGAGGTATACGTCAAGACGAAAAAACCAGATGAAGTCAATTCATATGGAACAGCGACTTATATCCAAAAAGCTGCCGATCAAAAGGGACATGAACGAACGATTGAATTTACAGGTTTATCTATTTTAAAAGAAGGACATTATTTAAAGATTATTAATAAGGGCGCTCACGTCGAGTCATATGAAGAAGTTGACAAAAAAGAAGTACCTAAAAAAGCATTAGCTATCATTGGATAATTATAATTTTATTATGTAAACTTAAAGAAGATATAAAAAAACCAATCAGAAAACTGAGTTTCTGATTGGTTTTTTTATTGGGATGGTAGGGTTCGAACCTGCAATTGCTTGATTCAGAGTCAAGTGCCTTACCAGTTTGGCTACATCCCAATCGAACAATTTGATCATAGCACGACACAAAGAAAATGCAAGAGATTACTCTTTATCCAGCTTTTTTTTGACAGTGATCATTCGTCTTTCTAACTTCTTGATTAAACCAGATGGAAGTGGGATCAAATTGGCAATTGATAATGTATTAGAAAGTAACTGAAATTCTTTTAGTGGAGCATCGATGATTCGATAGATCGTTGCCAAACGTTCGATGTATTCAAAATGTGTATAGTTTGTTTGTGAGATTAAAAATTTCAATAAATCAATCGCTTTTGCATAATCTTTCTCAGAATAATAGGCTAATGCTTGACGATAAAGTTTGATCTGTAACTCATTGAGTGAAACTGGGCTATAGCGATCCGTCCATTCCTTGACGGAAACTTTGGTTGGTGTATGACCATTTACATCACGAACGAAAATAATCGGAATTTCATTAGGATCTATTTTTTTATGAATTTTTTCCATTTCCTTCAATCCTTTCCATCATATTTAGCTAGAGTATAATGTATTTTTTATAAAAATACTAGCTTTTCTCTAAAGTCAACATTTGACCACCCATTGAGGTGAAAATTGCCTCAAAATCTTTGATTGCTACGGGTCTATTTTTTTCTCCATAAGGATCATTTACATAAATATTGTCATTGTCATAACCAGTAACTACACAGGCATGGTTTAATGGTGTCACTTTTACTTGTCCATTGTTTGTTTGCCAAGTAACGAAATCAGTATCAGTAGGCACTTGGAAATCTAAAGTAACGGAGGCCCATACAGGCTTTCCTTGTTGTAAAGCTTTCTTAATGTCATTGATTGTTGCATCGGTTTTTGGAAGAGTATGATAATCTGTTTTTACGATTGTCTGCGCCAACGAAGCAATAGGCGGGACATAGACACCCATTGCCCAATCTCCACCGCTGATATCCCCAACAAATCCTTCATTAGGATCGCCATGTGTACCATCAGCATTAAAAACAGGAACGTAATTCAATTGTTGAGCTAACTGATTTTTAGAAGTCTCGTAACCATAATAAGAAAGCAGCATGGACAGTGAAGTAACTTCACAGCCATTTCCTAACGCTGGCTCGGTGAATTGGCTTTCCAAGGGGACATCAAGTAAAACTTGTTTTTTAGCATAACTACTTACTTTTTCAGTATCCTTTCCAACATTGTGTGAATGGTGAAAATAAGTGGTGGCAGAAAAAATAACGAATAATAGGACTGCCAAGAATAATATTTTTTTACCAATGAATCTTTTCATAATAATTCCCCTTTTTTCTGATATTTACATATTATAATGCTTTTTTTTAAAAATAAAATAAAAAATTTGACATGTTGTTTTCCAAATTTAAAATAAAAAGACAAAAGTCCTGAAAAATCACAGGATCAATAGCCGAATAATTTTTTTTAAATTGAAAAAAATGTTTCGATTTATTGATAGTTTTTAATTGTGAAAACGAAAACAGTACGCTATAATGCCAGTAAGGTCGAAATAAATCGCAGGTCAAATAACAAATGTTTTTAGATGATGTTTATTTGAAAGAGCAATTACTGTTTGAAAAAAACAGTTACCTTATAAAAGAGCTTGGTAGTTTAGGAGGATTTTGATGACGGAAGAAATGATTAATTTAGGAGAGCAATATTCATGTAAACCGATTGGGTTTACAAAAGCAGTTATCGGAGAAGTTGTTTCAAAAATGACGAATTGTGCCGTAGTCAAAGTTGCTCAATGCGCAATGGAAGATCAAGAGTTATTAGAAGAAAAAGCAAGTATGGTTGTTGCAAAATACGAAACATTTGAATAAGAAGAAATGATTTTGGACGTACAGTAACGAAATCGGTACTGTATGTCCTTTTGCTTGTAATTTTTATTTCTTTTTCGAGTATTTGGAAAGAGAAAAGAGGTGTAGTTAGATGATTAGTATATTTACTTTACTGTTATTTTTATTTGTCTTTGTTATGTGTTTGTTTTTATGGTTGGTACGTCGAGAAATCGTCTATCGAACGGTTAGAAATCGCTGGGTTTACTTAGTCGTGCCTTTTCTGGCAATCTTAGTTCTTTGGTTTACGCTGATTAGTCAACCAACTGCAGATGAATTGGCTAAAGGGGTCTTGTCAGCGCTAATTTTCATCAGCTTTTTACTAGATAGTCGTGGTATAACAGAAGATGGGCTTGTTCTAAATAGCTTTGATAAAAAAGGTGTTCCTTTTTCTGAGATCAATAAAATCGTTTTGTATCAACCGGAAGGATCTTCCATCATAAAAATGAATTTCTTTCGTAACGGTTGGCGTGGACCCATGCTGAAATTTTCTGTATCAATGGAAGAGTTGGTCACTTTTTTAGCACAGCATTTAAATGATGATGCCGAAATTGATATTATGATTGATTCTGATCAAGAGTAAGTTACTTTAGAATAAGAACAAAGAACGATAGTGAGCGATATATGGGATGAACCTATTTCGGAGTCGCATATATAATAAGAGACTGAGGCAAGTATTAGCTCGGTCTCTTTTTTCTTTGCCTTGCAGACGCTAGATTACACAGCATTTCAAAATGATTCTTCGTATGAGAAAGAGTTTGTTTATTTATTTTTGAATCGTTGCGATCATTTTTATAATAACATTAAAAAAATTGTTTCACTAATTTGATATATATTAGCTCTATTATAATGAAAGGACTTTTAATTTTAATGAAGAGGATGAAACTCAATTTTTTCAAAATTATATTCTCACTATTCATTTTTTCGATCTCTGTTTTAAAAATAAATAGTGAACTTTCTACCATTAGGTTAAGCAAAGTGTTACAAACAATTAGTAATGAATCTATCTTAAAAATTTTCAGTTTGTTTTTAGTAGGTGCTTTAGGCATTTTCATTCTTTGTCTCTACGACTTTGCATTGATCCGAAAACTGAAGACGATGAAAATTTCTAAAATAAAACTATTAAAAATCAGCTGGATTGCCAATTCATTCAATGCAGTTTTGGGATTTGGTGGAATTTTTGGTGCCAGCGTACGTTATAATTTCTATAAAAACTATATTGACCAAAGCAGAGTAAACCAACTAAAAAAAGCGATTTCGCTATTATTGATCTCATCTATTTCTGGTGTGGGCGTATTATCTGCAATGGTGCTGCTAAATGTTTTTCCAGAAAGTCATTTATTAGAGGGAAATGATACGATCAAGATTGGTTTAATTGTCAGTGCTTGTTTGTTGCCTCTATATATCGGCTACATTAGTATAAAACCGCCACTTCCAGCTGCGAGATGGTTAGGTTTACAATTCACGATCGTATCAACGATTGATTATCTCACTTCTGGTATTGTGATGTACGTCGCGTTTCGTTTTCTTAACTTGCAGGTTCAATTCGTTGATATGGAAAGTATTTTTATTTTAGCAACGATTGCTGGAATTATTAGTATGGTACCAGGTGGTTTTGGTGCGTTTGATGTCATTTTCCTTTTAGGCGCTACACAGGAGCTGCAGATAGATAAAGAAGCAGTATTGATGGCGCTGATTCTGTATCGTTTAGCGTATTACTTCATTCCACTATTGTTTGGTTTATTGTTCAGTGTTAGTGAAGTTCAAATGCTGATTAGTCAAAAAATCAGCAATAATCAATTTACGATTCTTACGAAGGAATTTACGACAGTAGTATTTTCGATTACGCAAGCACAGATGAAGCAAATTGGAAGAACGCTTAGCACAGCCATTTTTCTATTTTGTTCATTAACATTTTTATTTGATTCATGCATTTTATTTTTTGAATATGCATATATGGGAATGAAGTCGGCTTTTTTTATTGCGCCAATTTACGTATGTCTGAGCATTTTATTACTGACAGATGTTGTAGGGATTTATAAAGGGGCGATCGATACTTGGGAAATGTTGCGTTTCAAACTGATGTTATTAGCACTTTGTCAGTTTTATCTTTTTTGGGAAGACCAAAGTTTGACAGCCCTCTTATTAACAACGGTATTATTTGTAGATACTCTATTTTATAGGAGATGGTTAGAGGTCGAAGTCATCAAACAAAGTGTTTTAGAAAAATTGATTTGGACTTTAGCGTGTCTCTATGTATTTGATAGTCTAACTGAAATTTTTCCGATATTGCCTAGACAATCATTCTTTATTCTGAGTGGAACGACACTATTATTGCTTTTACTTTCTGGGCTTTGGTCAGTTATACACCGAAGAAGAAAAAGGAAATCATTAAAGCTTGATTTAAAGCTATTAGATGATGCTGAATATCGAAATTTCTTAGAACAAAATGGTGGAAATCACTTAGCTCATTTAGGTTTTTTAAAGGAAAACCGAGTTGCGTGGTGGGAAGATGTTGCAGTGATTTATCAAGAAAATAACCATTATCTCTTTATTTTAGGTGATCCAGTTGGTAAACAAGAAGCCATTTTTCCTTTTTTGAAAACTTTGGTGTCTAAAGCGAATCAATTAGGCAAACGAATTGTTTTTTATCAAGCTTCCACACAGTACCTTAGTTTTTATAATGATCTAAATTGCGAATTTTTCAAGTTAGGAGAAGAAGCAGTCATTGATTTATCTGAGTTTTCACTATCAGGGAAGAAGAAGAGAGGGTTTAGAGCAACATTAAACCAAATGGAAAAACTAGGGTATACGTTTGAAATCATCGAACCGACAATTGTTTCAGAGTCATCAGAAAGAGTGGGCTCAATTTCTTCGGAATTTTCACCAACATCACAGTTATCCCATGATCGTGAACTGTTGTCAGAATTGAAAGAAGTATCTGATCAATGGTTAAGGTCAAAAAATGAGATGACTTTTTCTGTCGGACGATTTGAGAAGGAATATTTAAATTGTGCAGCAGTTGGTATTATAAGAAATCAAGAACAAAAAATTGTTGGCTTTGTTTCCATGATGCCAACTTATACTAATGAGACCATTTCAGTCGACTTGATCCGTTGGTCTATCAGTGAAGAAGTGGCAATGATGGATGCTCTTTATTTATATTCCATCCTATGGGCTAAGGAACAAGGTTATCAAAAATTCAATTTAGGAATGGCTCCGTTCTCTTCTACTCATAAAAACACAATTAATTTAGAGAATACGTTTATTTACAGCGTCTATAATAATACTCAGTATTTGTATTCATTCAAAGGGTTAAGGAAATACAAAGAAAAATACAAGCCTCAGTGGGCTGCAAAATATCTCGTTTACGAAAATAAAACCTGGGTGTTGAAAAACTTATATGCTTGTTATAAATTAATTCATTCAAAATAATAGAAAAAGATGATAGACGTAACAAAGCCATCAGGAAGAGGTTGAGACAAAAGTGTTTAGTATCAAGAAATAAGAAGGAACTTCCGAAAATTGACAAGAAACACAAAAACTCATTTTATTCGTTTTAGAGATACTAGAAGAGACTGAGGCAACTTTTGTCCCAGTCTCCATATTATCTAATTTTTTAAGATCATTAAAGGTATCTCTAAATTTTTTAGTGAAATTTGATAGAATTTATTAATAGGCAAGTCTAATAGAACGCATAAATAGACTATTTTAAGATTTTTATGTAATTAATGTAACAAGTCCTTCTGGTTAAAGGTAGGATAAAAGAAAATTGATAAAGAGCTCAGGGCGACCTTCGCCCCGAGCTCTTTATCTTTAGTAGTTTAATATAGACAGAAATGGTATCACAGAGTGAACATTAAACCATAAGCAGACACTTTTAAGGAGTTGAAAAGCTATTTTAAAAATGTGCACTTATTGTTCAAGTTAAAGCACGCTATTCACAACCATTAAAGTATTGGGCTAAAAGTTGGTTATTACATAGAGGTTTTAGTTAAATACACGGAAACGATCTTCGTCGTTCATATATTCTTTTTCTCCAGCTGGTGTTTCTGGTGAGCCAAACACTAATTGAGAACGTAGTTTCCAATTAGATGGGATGTTCCATTCTTTAGCGACAGCTTCGTCAATTACTGGATTGTAATGTTGCAAGTTAGCTCCTAAACCTTGTTCTGTTAAGGCTACCCATGTATTTGCTGTAGCAATCCCATTTGATTGTTCTGACCAATCTGGGAAGTTGTCAGCATATAATGTAAATTGTTCTTGGAGATTTTTGATGATATCTGTATCTTTAAAGAACAAGACTGTTCCATAGCCTTTTTTGAAGCCAGCTAATTTATTTTTCGTATTTGGAAAAGCTTCAGCAGGTGTCAATGGGCGAAGAGCTTCTTCGGTCATTTCCCATAATTTTTCGTGAGCATCTCCAAAAAGAATGACTGCTCGTGTTGATTGTGCATTAAATGCAGTTGGACTTTCTTTGATTGCTTCTTTGATCAAAGCTGTTAATTCTTCGTTTGATAGTGTTACGTTACGTCCTAAATCATAGATAGAACGACGGTTTTGCAAAGTTGTTGTAAATGTTGTCATGGTGAAATCTCCTTTAGTTGCGATCTGCATATTTTATGAGTACAAACGAAGTATATCACCTTACAAAAAGTAAGTGAAATAATATGCTCACAAAAAATAAGTAAATTTTTTAATGAATATTAAAATAATAGAGGTTATTTTAGTTAACGTTTCCATTGTTGTTAAACTAAGTAAAACTCGATCATTTTAAAATAGCAATATATAATTATTAAATATCTGTTTATTTTTTATTATCATTTTCCCATTAAATTTTATTCGTTTTTATAGAAAATAAGTATATATTTCTTAAATAAGTTTTTTAGTTAAATTTTTCAGTGAATATTTATAGTATTTTCTGAAAATTTAAAGAATTGGGGTATGGATTATGGAAAATCAACAAGACAAGGGCTTCTTCGGTCAGCCGAAGGGGTTGTCAACATTGTTCTTCACAGAGATGTGGGAACGATTTAGTTATTATGGTATGCGTGCGCTGTTGCTTTACTACATGTACGATACTGTAGCAAACGGTGGACTTGGATTACCTACCGCAACAGCATTAGCAATTATGTCAATTTATGGTTCACTGATTTATATGTCTAGTATCATCGGTGGTTGGGTTTCAGACCGGGTACTAGGTGCAAAAAGAACTGTTTTCTTCGGTGGAATATTTATTATGCTTGGACATATCGTCTTAGCATTGCCATTTGGTGTTTCCACTTTATTCGTCTCAATGGCTTTGATTATCTTTGGGACAGCCTTTTTGAAACCAAATGTTTCCGGAATGGTTGGACATCTTTATTCAAAAACTGATTTAAGACGAGATGCCGGCTTCTCTATTTTTTATATGGGGATCAACTTAGGTGCGATGCTAGCACCGATCATCGTAGGAACGATCGGACAAGAATACAACTACCATCTTGGCTTCTCATTAGCTGCAATCGGAATGTTCTTTGGACTGTTACAATACGTGATCCAAGGACGTAAAACGTTGGATGGTATAGGAACAGTTGCTCCTAACCCATTAACAGCAGCAGAGCGTAAAAAATTCATTCGTAACTTAGTCATTGCTTTAGTTGTGATTGTAGCAATCTTTGGTGGAGCACAAGTCACTGGACATTTAACCATTGATTTCTTTGTCAATTCAATTAGTGTTTTAGGTATTCTTTTACCGTTATACTATTTTGTTAAAATGTTAACAGCTAAAAATGTTACAGCAGAGGAAAAACCAAAAGTATGGGCGTATATCCCATTATTTTTAGCAGCGATCATTTTCTGGTCGTTACAAGAACAAGGATCTTCCATCTTGGCTCTGTTTGCACAAGAACGGACACAATCAACATTGTTCGGTATGAATATTCCAGCTAGTTGGTACCAATCATTGAATCCGATTTTCATCTTCGTCTTGACACCAGTATTTGTTACATTGTGGACAAGATTAGGAAAACGACAACCATCAACCGTAGTGAAATTCTCACTAGGATTATTATTTGCTGGGTTATCTTTCTTATTAATGATGTTACCAGGCATGCTTTATGGCACAGATAGTAAAGTAAGTCCAATGTGGTTGATCGGCAGCTTCTTCATTGTCGTAATTGCTGAATTATGTTTATCACCAGTTGGCTTGTCTGCGACAACAAAATTAGCACCTAAAGCTTTTGAATCACAAACCATTGCTATCTGGTTCTTGGCAGATGCTTCTTCACAAGCGATCAATGCACAAATCGCGCGTTTCTATACACCAGGTACTGAATCTGCTTATTTCGGAATTGTCGGTGTCGTAGCAATCGTTGGAGCAGTAGTATTATTTATGATCAAAGAACCAATCAAAAAATTGATGGGTTCCATTCATTAAACCAAATGAAGTTATAAAAGAAAGTATCAAAGTTAGTGGAAATAACTAACTTTGATGCTTTTTTTATATGGATAAGTATAAGAAATAAGTAAAGGATAGCGATTGATGGATGTGAATCGCAAGAAGTAGTCCTAAACTTTTTTTGAGAGGATTTGGTAAAATAATCTCTATAAGCGCAAACAATTAATTTCTAAAAAAAATAGGAGAAAGAACAAATGTTCAGTTGTTTTTGGTATAATGAATGAGGAATGAATCTAAGGAATAAGGAGAGGGAAAATGTCTTTACAATTTATTCTCGGGACAGCCCGAAAAGACCACCGTACAGCGTTGATTGATGAATCAGTCGAATGGTTAGCAAAAGATAGTACGCACCAGGTATTTTTCCTTGTACCTAACTATAATAAATTTGAACAAGAACAAGAAATCTTGACAGAGCTGCGTCAAAGAAGTGGCAAAACGTCATTTAGTACAACGAATGTCCAAGTCTTTAGTTTTTATCGTTTAGCGTGGTATTTGTTGCAGCAAACAACGTTATTGTCTGGTAATGAACTTTCAGAATCTGGTTCGGCAATGATCTTGCGACAGATCCTAGAAAAAAATGAAGAAAATTTAACGATTTTTCGGGGAGAAATCAATAAAAAAGGGTTTATTCGCCAGTTGCAAGAATTGCACAATGAATTACGTATTGGAAATATTTCACCTGAAGATCTTGTCTTTTCAGAACTTGCGGATACGGTAAAAGCTGAAAATCAACAGTTGAAAATGAAAGATCTTCAATTGATTTTTACAGCTTTTGAAGAAGAATTGGTCCAACGTGCGCTGCAATCTGAAGATGCTTTGACCATTTTGGCAAATTATTTACAAACGCAAGACATGTCTAAGGTGAAATTTATCGTTAGTGGTTTCACTCGAGTCAATGCGCAAGAATATCAATTGTTACAGGTCATGATGGAAAAGGGACAGCTAGTGATTGATTTGCTTCTTGATCGTCCTTATATCACGGATATGCCTGAAGTGTTGACATTGTTTCATGAAACAGGAAAGCTCTATTTCCAACTGATCAACAGTGCCAAAGAACGAAGAGTGCCGGTTTTAGTGGAAAAATTTGCCCCAGAACATGAAAGACCGCTTGCACTCATGCACTTGCAAAAAATGTGGGAAGAAACTTCTAGCAACAAAAAAAGCCAGCCGCTGAAGGTTGGGCAACAAGAGGCGTTGAGAATTTGGGAAGCAGAGAACGCCACCGAAGAAGTCAGACAACTAGCTGTGGAGATCCGTCGTTTGGTCAGCGAGGAAAATTATCGCTATCGTGACATTCAAGTGTTAACGAAAGATATGGCGTTTTATGGTAACTTGCTACAACCTGTTTTCAAAGAAATGGCGATTCCTTTTTATATTGATGAAGAGCAGTTGATGGAGAATCATCCATTGATCGAATGGATCAATAGTTTATTCGCTTTAGATCGGTATGCCTATCGTTTGAATGATATCATGCGTTTTTTCAAAACTGAATTATTCATTTGTGAAGCGGATGATACACTAGACTTAACCAGTTGGCGTGAGCAAAGAAATCAGTTCCGAGCAAAATTAGATGTCACAGAAAATGTAGCACTTGCTTATAACTATCAAGGTTCATACTGGACGAGAGAAAAAGATTGGCAGTTCGTGTCTTACGATTTTGAAGCAGAACAACTGGAAGATGTTCAAGAATTAGAAAAACGCTCGAATGATATTCGGCACTTCTTCAAAGAGAAAGTCCCAACATTTTTTGACAAGATAAAAAAATGTAAAAATGGACAAGAAGGCGCGACGGTCTTTTATCGTTTTTTGGTGAACAGTGGCGTACAACAACAATTAGTTTTTTGGCGAAATCAAGAAATTGAACGAGGCAATTTAGCAGCAGCCCGAAACCATGAGCAAACATGGGGGGCGTTGATTGATTTACTGGACGAGTATTCGCTCATTTATGGGGAATCTGAATTTGACTGGCATTTGTTTCAGGAAATCATTACCAGCGGGTTAGAAAATTTAAGTTATGGGAAGATTCCTACAGCAATCGACCAAGTACGCATCAACCGCTTGGAACTGGTACGATCAAACCAGGCGAAAGTCACGTTTGCCATTGGCTTGAATGATCAAGTATTTCCTGATCGTCACGAAACGAAAGGCTTGCTTTCTAGTGAGGAAAGGGAAACGTTGAATGCTCGTTTAGCGGAAGAGAAATTTTTATTTGATCCCGCAAAAGAGAACTTGTCTTTTGAACCATTGCAAGCCTACTTGGTGTTTGCTTCAGCCACTCAGCGTCTATACCTCAGTTACGCTCAAAGTTATGATACAAACACGTTGAAAATCTCTCCTTATTTGAAACGAATCATGGAATACTTGATGATCCCAGCTGAAAGAAAAGAGCATTTGGTTTTAGACAGCGATCCGAGTTGTTATATCGGTACGTATCGTAGTGGGATCAATACAATCAATCATATCTATCGTTTAGCAAAGGAAGAGAAGAAAAAAGTTCCGGTGTATTGGCGCCAACTAAGAGAGCAGATCTTGCAATCACAATGGCGAAATTTTGCATTGCGCATTTTTGAAAGTCAAGAACATCTGAATGTCCCGGTGTCATTACCTAAAAAGATGGCAGAGGAACTCTATGGTAAAGATATTTATACCTCTATTTCCAGATTAGAAAATTTCTATAATTGTGAATATAAATATTTTGTCCAATTTGGTTTGAAACTGAAAGAACGAATGGTCTATGGTTTAACACCGGCTGCTACAGGTGATTTTTATCATGAATCATTAGATCGTTTCTTTAAATTACTATTTTCAAATCAGATATCGCTAGTAGAAATGACCGATACACAACGTAAAGAGTTTACTGAAAAAGTCTTGCAAGACGTCTTTGGTGAGTTACGCTTTGAAATTTTAGATAGTTCAGCTCGAATGAACTATATTCGTTATCAGTTAGGACAAACGATCCAAAAAGTAGCTTGGGCATTACAAAAGCAAAGTAAAAATACAGGGATGAAGCCCCTTCAAACAGAAATATTGTTTGGCCAAATTGCGGGCGCTCAAGGTATCCCAGGGTTGGAATTACCACTGAATAATGGAGGGAAATTACATGTTCGTGGGAAGATTGATCGTGTGGATGTTGCTGTTGAACAAGCGGATACTTGGCTTAGTGTTGTCGATTATAAATCAAGTGGACGTTCCTTTGATGTCACTGAAGCTTACTACGGGATGGCTATGCAACTGTTGACCTATCTAGACGTGGCGTTGATGGATGCTGTCAAATTGACTGGAAAAGCATTGGTTCGACCAGCTGGTTCCTATTATTTACATGTCCATAATCCGATTTTGTCTGAAGCAAATGAAATTGAAAAAGAGACATTGAAAAAATTCAGTTATGACGGCATCTTTGTCGATGAACCTGAGTTGTTGGAAGTATTAGATCATTCACTGGAAGCAAAAGAGAACTCTTTGATTTATCCGATCAAGAAAAATGCGAAAGATGTCTATCAAAAGGGAAGTTTTAGTAAAGAAAAATTCTATACAGAACAGGAACTCCAACTTTTTATGGCGCATAATCGTGCGAATATGCGTTTAGCAGGGGATAAAATCACGTCAGGGGAGATCAAACTTAATCCAGCATACAAAGACAAGGAGCGGCTTGCTTGTCAAATGTGTCCTTTTAGAAGTGTTTGTACGTTTGATGTGATGTTGCAAGAAAACAATTATCACCGTTTAGAAAAATTAAACAAGGAAGAAGCCCTGCGAAGAATAGAAAAAAGGAGTGAGGAAGAATGACCAAAATTCCTTTGAGACCAGAAAACGAACGATTCACTGACGAACAATGGCAAGCCATTTTTGATCAGGGAGATAACTTGCTGGTATCAGCTTCCGCTGGTTCTGGAAAAACCACAGTGCTTGTCCGTCGAGTAATCGAAAAACTAAAAATGGGGTTCAATATTGATGAACTTTTGATCGTGACGTTTACAGAAGCGGCAGCGAAAGAAATGAAAGAACGGATCCAAGAAGCTTTACAAGAGGCAGTCAATAGTGAAAGCGATCCGGCACGCCAACAACATTTCACGAAACAGCTGATTTTATTGCCAAGTGCTAATATTTCTACTTTACATGCTTTTTGTTTAACGGTTATCCGCCGATTCTACTACTTGATCGATATTGATCCAGTTTTTCGGATGTTAACGGATGAGACAGAAACGATCTTAATGAAAGAAGATGTTTGGGATGAATTACGCGAGGCTTGTTATAGCGAAGATCGGGAAGAGTTTTTCCAATTAACAATGAATTTTTCAAATGATCGTTCAGATGATGGATTGACCAATCTGGTTTTCTCTCTTTATGAATTTGCGCGAGCGAATCCTGATCCCAAACGTTGGTTAGATCAATTAGTGGATAACTATCGTTTAGATGATGGATTAGCTCATTCACCATTGTACCAAGAACAATTGCGACCACTTCTACTTACAGATATGGCACAAAGTGTGCAACTTTATGAAGAAATGGTTGGATTAGCGCAAGAAGAAGGTCTGGAAAAAATGTTGGAACAAGTTGCAGGAGAAAAAGAACAAGTCCAACGCATTTATGATCACTTATTACAAGATCAATTGCCGGAAGCCTATACGGGTTTAGAAACATTGACTTTTACTACTTTTAAAAGCAGTCGCAAAGCAGAGCTAAAAGAACGTTCAGCCGAAGTTAAAAATTTAAGAGATCAGGCGAAAAAGATCATTCAGAAAATTGGAAAAACATATTTTCCGATTTCTCCTGAACAATTGACCGAACGGACGAAAAAAGCTGCTGTCCTAGTGGAAGAGCTCACGAGTGTTACCAAACGTTTCATGGATGGCTTTAGCCAACGAAAAAGAGAAAAGGGAGTAGTAGATTTCAATGATTTAGAACATCTTGCCTTGCGAATCTTGACGACTCAAACAGAAGAGTCATGGCTTCCAAGTGAAGCATCAAAGCTTTATCGTAAGCAATTCAAAGAAGTAATGGTCGATGAATACCAAGATATCAATCAGTTGCAAGAAGCTATCCTTTATTGGCTTAGACAGCCTGATCCAACAAACGGCAATTTATTCATGGTTGGGGATGTTAAACAGTCGATTTACTCTTTTCGACTAGCTGATCCTAGTTTGTTTATTGAAAAGTATGAAGCATTTTCAACAGCTGACGGTGGAAGACGGATTATTTTGGCAGAAAACTTTCGTTCTCGTAAGGAAGTCCTGTCATTTACCAATCTAGTGTTCCAACAATTAATGGACCCTGTTGTGGGACAAATCGCTTATGATGATGCTGCACAATTACGATTAGGATTTCCCGATTTCCCCGAAGTCGATCGCTTTGAACCAGAACTATTGATTTACGAAAAAGAAGAAGAGCCAAACAGCGACCTTCCAATTGATGAGAATCTAGAGGACAAAACAGAAGGCGAACTTTTTATGACGGGCTTAAAAATCCGCGAACTGATTGATGAAAAATTCCTGATCTATGATAAAAAAATGAAACAGAATCGTCCTGTCGAATATAAAGATATCGTACTTTTAACACCTACAAAGAAGAATAATCTGACGATTTTAGAGATCTTTAAAACATTGGATATTCCTTTAGAAATGAATGATGCCCAAAATTATTTTCAATCTACTGAACTACGTACGATGATTTCTTTGCTACAATTGATTGATAATCCATATCAAGATATTCCATTGGCAGCCGTTTTACGTTCACCGATCGTAGGACTGATTGAACCAGAACTGGCACAGATCCGTTTAGCTGATCGAACGCATACCTATTATGATGCGGTGCTGGCTTACCAAACAGCAAATCAGAATGAATTAGCTGATAAATTGCGCCATTTCAATGACCAACTCGAATTGTGGCGGGAACTGGCTCGGCGGTCTTCAATCACTGACTTGCTGTGGGAGATCTATTTACAAACCGGTTATTTAGAATATGTAGCAGGTTTACCAGCCGGCGCCCAAAGACAAGCAAATCTTTATGCCTTGGCTGATCGTGCAAAAGCGTATGAACAAAGTTCGTTTAGAGGGTTGTATCAATTCGTTCGCTTCATCGAAAAGATGCAGGAAAAAGACAAAGATTTAGCGGAGCCGGTGATTTCATCCGCCGATAATGCCGTCCGAGTCATGACGATTCATGCAAGTAAAGGCTTAGAATTTCCTATTGTCTTTTTATTAGATATGACCAAACAATTCAATTTGCAAGATTTAAAAAAGCGATATGCTTTTGAAGAAAAACTAGGTGCGGGGATTCGTTATATGGACCCTGATACTCGGGTGTTGTATGATACCTTGCCTTACCAAGCAATCAAATCAGCCAAACAAAATAAGTTATTGTCAGAGGAGATGCGTAAACTCTACGTTGGTTTGACCCGTGCGGAACAAAAATTATTTATTATCGGCTCGTATAAAAATAAAGAAGATACCTTGAAGAATTGGTCAGAAGCTTCTGAACAAACCGAATTAGTCTTAGAATCAACGACTCGATTAAAAGGGAATAGCAGCTTGATGAGCTGGATCGGTCTTAGTTTGATGCGTCACCCATTGATGCAAAACTATTTTACCGAAGCAACCATTCTTTCAGAATTAAAAAACTCTGATAGCCAATTTGCGATTACTTGGATGAATCAACAATCTCTGCTTGAAAAAAGGCAACGTTTAATAGCGCAAGAAAACGATGCTGCCGAAAATAATGACGTGGATCAAACACCACTATCACCTGCTTTGAAAGCACGACTCGATTATCGTTATCCTTTCAAAGAGTCAACGCAAACCACAAGTTATCAATCGGTCTCTGAAATTAAACGTTTGTTTGAAGATCCAGATGATACGCTTGATGCTAAACTTGTCTGGGAAAGTAATGAAACAAGAGGGTTAAACCGCCAATTCCGTTATACGCAAGATACATTGACTGAACCACGTTTCTTACAAAAAACGCAACAGGTTTCAGCTGCGGCAATCGGAACTGCAACACACTATTTATTGCAATTGCTGCCATTAGAAATGCCGACTACTGAGTCGATCCAAGCATTGCTAGATGAATTAGTCAAAAAGCGTTTAGTGGATCAAAAGGTAGCCAAAAAAATTGATTTTTCTGCTATTCTTTGGTTTTTTGAAACCGAGCTAGGAAAAGAATTGATCAAGCAAAAAGAGCATGTCAAACGGGAACAACCGTTTTCGATGTTATTACCTGCAGAACGGGTCTTTGAACAATACCCAAATGAAGAAGATGAATTGCTGATCCATGGGATTGTTGATGGTTATATCGAATTATCCACGACGATTCAATTATATGACTTTAAGACGGATTTCATTTTAGATCGCAACGATGAAACAGCGATTGATGCTGTCATTCAAAAATATCGTGGGCAATTGAATCTCTATCAACAGGCGTTGACAGAATCTTTAGAAAAGCCTGTCACAGATGTCTTTCTTGTCTTATTAAGCGCAAAGAAAATAATAAATATTAATAAATAATAATAATTGAGCAACTAGGACTTACACTTTGTAAGTAATATGCTATACTCTTAGCAAAGAGGTGAGTAAAATGGAGCTAACACAGACAGAGTTCACTTTATGTCCTAAATTTGAAAAGACCTTTTCGATTTTAGGTAAAAAATGGAATGGGCTGATTATTGATGTATTGCTTGAAAATGGTCCGCAACGCTTTGTTGATCTCGCAGCTAAAATACCTATGGTGAGTGATCGGGTTTTAGTTGAACGATTAAAAGAACTTGAAAAAGAAAAAATCATCGCCAGAAACTTCTCATGTAAAGAGTCCAGCCGTTCAGAATATATGTTAACTGAAAAAGGAGCGGATCTTCAAAAGGCCATTGTTCAGTTACAGGTTTGGAGTGAAAAATGGGTGACAGAAGAAGAATGCAGTTGATTTTGGAAGTGAAATCTTGTAAACTGGCATTAGATGAATAGCTAAAGAACGTTGACGAAAAAGAGTAGTTTGGCTAAACCAGTCCAGGGAGATCTGTCATAGACTGTAAGCAGATCCTGAGTTTGAAAAATGAAGTTCACTTTCTGAGTTCGTCTGATTTATTCAGACCGGCAAATGTCGTTAAAAAAGTAAGTGTACGGTTTTGACCGTAAATTAGGATGGTAACGCGAAGACCTCGTTCCTTTGTAGGAATGAGGTCTTTTTTGTATTTGAATTTGAAGGAGGAAATAGGGAATGTCTCTACAAGCCCAATTAGAAAGCTTGAAAGAAGCCACAATCGTTAAAATAGCGACAGCACGCGATTTAAAAGAATTAAATCAAATTCGTGTAGAAACTTTAGGAAAAAAAGGACCAATCACCGAAGTTTTACGGGGAATGAAGGATCTAAGTCCTGAAGAACGTCCGAAAGTTGGTAGTTTTGCCAATGAGATTCGTGATCTGTTGACAGCAGAAATTGAACGTAAAAAGCAAGCGTTAGAAGAGGCGGCACTTGCAACAGCTTTAAGCAAAGAAACAATTGATGTGACCTTGCCAGGACGTCAAGTCAAACAAGGAAACCGCCACATCTTGACACAAATCATGGAAGAAATCGAAGACATCTTTGTCGGAATGGGCTACCAAATTGTTGAAGGGTATGAGGTGGAGTCTGATCATTATAATTTTGAGCGAATGAACTTACCAAAAGACCACCCAGCTCGTGATATGCAAGATACTTTTTATATTTCAGAAGAGATCTTGATTCGTACGCATACCTCACCAGTACAAGCACGTACGATGGAAAAACATGACTTTTCAAAAGGTGCACTTCGAATGATCTCACCTGGGAAAGTATTCCGTCGTGATACAGATGATGCTACTCATAGTCACCAATTCCATCAAATCGAAGGATTAGTGATCGATGAAAATATTACGATGGGTGACTTAAAAGGCACTTTAGAAGTCGTAATGAAAAAGATGTTTGGTGAAGAACGTGAGATTCGACTACGTCCTAGTTATTTCCCATTTACTGAACCTTCTGTTGAAGTGGATGTCAGCTGTTTCAAATGTGGTGGCGCTGGCTGTAATGTCTGCAAGCACACCGGTTGGATTGAAATCTTAGGAGCTGGGATGGTTCATCCAAATGTATTGAAAATGTCAGGTATCGATCCGGAAAAATACTCTGGTTTTGCTTTTGGCCTTGGCCCAGATCGAGTAGCAATGCTACGTTACGGTGTCAATGATATTCGTAATTTCTATCAAAATGACTTGCGTTTCTTAAGTCAGTTCAAAGGGGAGTAAAAAGCATGTTAGTTTCTTATAAATGGTTAAATAAATATCTTGATTTGTCAGCAGTTACGCCAAAAGAACTATCTGATAAAATGTCAGTGACTGGGATCGAAGTGGAAGGAATCACGGTTCCTGAAGAAGGCTTAAAAAAAATCGTAGTCGGCGAAGTCAAGGAATGCGTACCACATCCTGATTCCGATCATTTATCGATTTGCCAAGTGGATATCGGTGAAGAAGAACTTTCACAGATCGTTTGTGGCGCACCTAACGTGAAGGCAGGGATCAAAGTCATCGTTGCTTTACCTAATTCACGGATCGCAGGGAATGTAAAAATCAAAAAAGGGAAAATGCGTGGTCAAGTTTCTAATGGGATGATTTGTGCCTTACAAGAAATTGGCTATCCAGATAGTGTTGTTCCCAAAGAATATGCTGAAGGAATCTACTATCTTCCACAAGAGGCAGTCAACGGAGAGCCCGTCTTTTCTTATTTAGACATGGACGATTCAATTATCGAGTTATCGATTACACCGAATCGCGCAGATGCTTTATCTATGCGAGGAGTAGCATATGAAGTGGGGGCGATTTATCGTCAAACACCTCATTTTGCAGAGGAAGAATTAGTAGAAGCAGCACGTCCGGCAAAAGACAAAATCAAGGTGAAAGTCGAAGATCCAGAAGCTGTGCCTGCTTATCAAATTCGAATCATTGAGGGCGTAAAAATCCAATCTAGTCCACAATGGTTACAAAATATCTTGATGAATGAAGGGATTCGACCAATCAACAACGTAGTAGATATCACAAACTATATCTTACTGTTGTTTGGACAACCATTACATGCGTTTGATTATGATCGGCTAGGATCACAAGAAATCGTCGTCCGTCAGGCAAAAGCAACAGAAAAAATCGTTACGTTAGATGGCGAAACACGTGAGTTAACACCCGAAAATCTCGTGATCACTAATGGAGAACAACCAGTCGCTTTAGCAGGTGTGATGGGCGGCTTGGATTCTGAAATCACTGAGACAACGACTACGGTTGCTCTAGAAGCAGCTTTGTTTGATCCAATTTCGATCCGTCGAACAGCGAAACAATTCAATTTAAGAAGTGAATCTTCTGCTCGTTTTGAAAAAGGAATCAATCAAGCAACAGTTGCTGAAGCGTGTGACGTTGCTGCTGCAATGATCGTTTCGTTAGCAGGCGGTGAGGTTCTTCAAGGTGCGGTTGCTGGTTCGACTTATCAAGTAGAAGACGTAACAGTAACGATCACTCTCTCACGAATCAATCATTATCTAGGAACTGACTTAACAGTGAAGGAAGTAAATGAGATTTTTGAAGCACTTGGCTTTGGCTATCAAAGTGAAGGGGAAACGTTCACCGTTACTGTTCCTCCTCGTCGCTGGGATATCAAGATTGAAGCGGATATTATTGAAGAAGTCGCTCGTATCTATGGTTATGATCGCTTGCCTTCCACATTACCAAGTGGAGAGACTGTTGCAGGAAGTTTGACCCAAGAGCAAGCAACAACACGCAAGATCCGTACATTACTTGAAGATAGTGGTTTACATGAAGCCATCAGCTATGCTTTGACAACGGAAGAAAAATCTCGTCAATTTACAATCAAAGATTCCTTAGTTACACGTCTTGATTGGCCAATGAGCGAAGACCGTTCTGTCTTACGAATGAACTTGATCAGTGGGTTACTGGATAATGTGAACTATAACGTAGCTAGAAAAAATAGTGATGTCGCTTTTTATGAAGTTGGAAGAGTCTTCTATCAAGAAAACGATCCATTGACTCATTTGCCGCAGGAAGTGAAACATGTTGCTCTTGCATTGACAGGTACTTGGCAAGATAAAAGTTGGCAAACTCAAGCAGAAGTAGTTGACTTCTATACGATCAAAGGTCTTTTAGAAAACTTGTTTGAACAATTAGGAATAGCAACAGAAATTTCTTATCAAGCAACTGATAGTTTGAAAGACATGCATCCAGGAAGAACAGCGGAAATCTATTTAGGTGAAACAGTGATTGGATTTGTTGGACAGGTTCATCCGAATACAGCTAAAGAATACGATGTTCCAGAAACCTATGTTGCAGAATTTGACTTGAGCTCAGTGATCGAAGCTGCTCAAAAAGGGATGACTTTCCATGCGGTGACAAAATTCCCTTCCGTTTCTCGGGACATTGCGATGTTAGTTGCAGAAACAGTAACCAATCAAGAAATCGTAACGGTTATCCAGTCTGCTGCAGGTAAGTTCTTAACAGACATCCAACTGTTTGATGTGTATCAAGGAAAAAATATCGAGGAAGGACATAAGTCAATGGCTTACAGTCTGACATTCGAGAATCCTGAAGCAACAATGACAGATGAAGAAATTAACCGATCAATGACTAAGATCGAAAAAGCACTAAGTGAAACAGTTGGTGCAAATATTCGTTAAACTGTAAAAAAAGACGCCCTCACAAAGAATGAGGACGTCTTTTTTATTCATTAACAAGCCAATCAGTTAAAATAATTGATTCCCATTGCAGTTTTGACTTCTGCTAGAGTTTGAGCAGCGACTTTCGCAGCAGCGTCACTACCGTCTCTTAGGATCGCCATCACAGCGGCTGGATCTTTCGCTAATTCTTCTCTTCTAGCACGAATTGGAGCAAACTCTTCTTCCAAAACATCAATCAAATAGCGTTTGATTTTTACATCACCTAGACCACCACGACGATAATGAGCTTTCATTTCTTCAATCGCGTTTTTGTCTTTTCCAAACACATCAAGATAAGTGAATACCATATTGCCTTCGACTTGACCTGGATCTTCCACGTGGATGTGATTTGGGTCTGTGTACATACTCATTACTTTTTTCTTGACCACATCAGCAGGATCAGAAATATAGATGCCATTACCCAATGACTTGCTCATTTTTCCATTCCCATCGATGCCAGGCAAACGGCCCATTCCTTTTGGCGGGAAAACGCCTTTTGGTTCCACTAAGACGTCGCCATACGTGTGGTTGAAACTTTGAACTATTTCTTGCGTTTGTTCAAGCATTGGTTTTTGATCTTCACCAACAGGAACTAAATTCGCTTTGAAAGCTGTGATATCAGCAGCTTGCGATACAGGGTAAATAAAGAATCCAGTTGGGACACCTTCACCAAATTTTTTCTGTTCGATTTCTGTTTTAACTGTAGGATTACGACGGACACGCCCAACGCTGACTAGGTTTAAATAGTACATAGTCAATTCAGCTAATTCTGGGATTTGCGATTGGATAAAAAGCGTTGATTTCGTAGGATCTAATCCAACAGCTAAATAGTCTAAAGCAACTTCAAGTACATTTGAAGAAACCTTCTCAGGATTTTTAGCGTTATCGGTTAGGGCTTGCATATCTGCAATCATTACAAAAAGTTGATTGTTTTCATCTTTTTGCATTTCTACCCGTGTTTTGAGTGATCCTACATAATGCCCTAAATGTAACTTGCCAGTCGGGCGATCACCTGTTAGAATAATATTTTTCAAAAAAAACACCTCTTTACGATTTGTAAGACTAAGCACTTAATATCTTACCGTTTTTTGGAGGAAGAAACAACCGTTCTAAATCAAAAGACGAACAAAATGCAGAAAAATAGCAGATGTAAGAAGCAAAGGAGAAAAATAACGAAAGAAAGTTTCAAAGAAACTTTACAAAATACGTAAGTTTCAGATATAATATGTTCTATTATATATCTTTAAATGTTTTCTTACTAAATAATAATGGGAGTGTAATGATATGGCAATGATTAAATTTGATAACGTGGAAAAATACTACGGCAAATTCCATGCTTTGAAAAACATAAACCTCGAGTTTGAGAAAGGGGAAGTCGTCGTTGTCATTGGTCCTTCAGGTTCAGGTAAAAGTACAATGTTACGATGTATCAATGGATTAGAAACGATTTCTTCTGGAAGATTGTTAATCAATGATATCGACCTTCAGGACAAAAAAACAAAATTGACCGAAGTCAGAAAAAATGTTGGAATGGTTTTTCAGCATTTTAATCTATATCCTAATAAAACCGTTTTAGAAAACATTACACTTGCACCGATTAAAGTATTAAAGCAAGATCAAGCAAGTGCAGTGAAAAACGCGGAAAAATTCTTAGAAAAAGTCAACATGCTCGACAAAAAAGATTCTTATCCATCTATGTTATCTGGAGGACAACAACAGCGTGTGGCAATTGCCAGAGGTTTGGCGATGAATCCGGAAATGCTGTTATTTGACGAGCCTACATCTGCTTTAGATCCGGAAATGATCGGGGATGTACTTGATGTGATGAAAAAATTAGCTCGTGATGGGATGTCAATGATCGTCGTGACCCATGAAATGGGATTTGCAAAAGAAGTAGCAGATCGGGTTATTTTCATGGCGGATGGCCAAGTATTAGAAGATAGCCGCAATGTAAAAGACTTCTTTGAGAACCCTAAAGAACCTCGGGCACAACAATTTATTAGTAAAGTAATCAATCATTGATAGGAGGAATAAAATGCGTAAGAAAACAATGATTCGTTTGCTTTTCCTTTTGGGTCTGGTCTTTTTGATATTAGCAGGCTGCAAAGGAAAAAGTGTCGCTGAAGAAAATATTCTGGAACGAAGTAAGCAAAACAACACCATAACGTGGGGTGTAAAATACGATACTCGCTTATTTGGGATGATGGATATCAAAAGTAGTACGGTTCAAGGATTTGATATCGATATCGCTAAAGCGATTACGCAAGAGATTCTTGGAAAAGATGGGAAAGCAGAATTTGTGGAAGTTACCTCTAAAACACGGATTCCTCTATTAAAAAATGGAAATATTGATGCGATTATTGCGACAATGACCATTACAGATGAACGAAAAAAGCAAGTTGATTTTTCTGATGTTTATTTTGATGCCGGACAATCTTTATTAGTCAAAAAAGGAAGCCCGATTAAAAGCGTAGATGACTTAAATGCTGAAACAACTGTGCTCGCAGTCAAAGGATCAACTTCTGCAGTAAATATCCGAGAACATGCTCCAGACGCAAAAATTCTTGAACTAGAAAACTATGCCGAAGCGTTTACTGCTTTACAATCAGGACAAGGAGATGCTATGACGACCGATAATGCCATTTTGTTGGGAATGGCTGACGAGAACCCTGACTATACTTTAGCAGGTGGGACGTTTACCAATGAACCTTATGGAATTGCGATCAATAAAGGACAAACAGAATTTTTGGATGCCGTAAATCAAGCGTTAAAAGAACTCATTGCTAACGGCACATATGATCAGATTTACCAAAAATGGTTCCCAGATACCACCCAAGGAAAAGTGAATTAAGGAGGGGAAAGAATGGCTGAGTTGCTGCAAACATATGGATCAACCTTCTTAGAAGGGTTTAAAATCACTATCTATTCAAGTGTGTTAGCTTTATTATTTAGTTTGATTATTGGAACACTGATGGCAATTTTTCAATTGTCAACGAACAAAGTGATCAGTGGACTAGCTAAAGCGTACGTGGAATTTTTTCGAAATATCCCGTTGTTGATTATTGTGATGTTCTTTTATGTCGTCCTTCCGATCTATTGGATTAGTTTCGATGGCTTTCAAGCAGGGACGATCGGTTTGACGATCTATACTTCGGCATTTATTGCAGAAACCGTTCGTTCAGGAATTCAAACAGTGCCAAAAGGGCAAACAGAAGCGGGTTTATCAGCTGGTTTGACCTATGCGCAAACGATGCGGTTTATTATTTTGCCGCAGGCTTTCAAGATCGTCGTACCACCATTAGGAAACCAATTCATTAATCTAGTCAAAAATTCATCGATTTTAGCTATCGTTGCTGGGTTAGATTTAATGTATCAAGGGGACTTAATTGCCAGTGAAACTTTCAACACTTTTGATACCTATATCATCGTGGGTCTTTTTTACTTAGTAATTACATTACCTTTGTCTTACTTGATGACATATTTAGAGAAAAAATGGGCAGTTCGTTCATAGGAAGGGGAGAACAAAATGGATTTTAGTGGTGCTTTTTCATGGATGAATATCCGCTTCTTATTAGAAGGATTAAAAGTGACTGTGGAGGTTTCATTATTTTCAATCATCTTTAGTTTTTTGATTGGCGGGATTTGTGGTGTGGTTCGTTTTGCTAATATACCTTATTTTTCAAAAATACTAGGAATACTAATTGATATTATCAGAAATCTTCCATTGCTATTGATCATTTTCTTTACGTATTTTGCCTTACCACAAATCGGTATCCAAATGAATATTTTTTGGTCAGCCGTAGCAGCATTGACGATTTTTGAATCGGCTATGTTATCAGAAATTTTTCGAGCAGGGTTGAATGCCGTTCCTAAAGGACAAATGGAGGCTGGTCTTTCCACAGGATTGTCTTATGTAGAAACGATGAGAATTGTCGTTTTACCCCAAGCATTTAAATCAATGATCCCAGCAATCGTGAGTCAGCTGATTTCATTGATCAAGGATACATCATTAGCAGTGATCATTTCCTTACCTGAATTGACTCACCAAGCACGAATTGTTTACGGCCAAAATACCAATTATGTATTGCCAATGTTTGTGGCAATGACATTGATGTATTTTGCTGTCTGCTATGCTTTATCCTTACTTTCTTCCTATTTAGAAAAAAGAAAGTACAGCTATTAGTCAAAAACTTAGCATGCTCGTTGTTCAATGAAAATTGTTCAGCGAGTATTTTTATTTGATTCGTCAATGTAAAACTTAGATCGTTTTTCTCTTCAACGATATTGTGAGAGAAAGTAGTCTTAGACAAAGATCAGCTTAAAAACATAGCTTACAGTTTTGTTCGTTCAGGTCATTTAAAAATATGGACTGTCTTGACAGTAGGAAGTATACTAAGTGTCGTTAGGTAAACGTATTGAAATGAGAGGATGCCTAACAGAGTATGTGGTAACTATAATGGATAGAGAAAGAGATGTTGTTAGATGGAAGAGATTATGAATGCTTTTCAAGCAAACCCGATATTTTCTACGGGATGTATTATTTTTATCATAGGTGTGTTAATTTTTTGTTTTGGAAGAAAATTATTTTTCGTTCGTTGGCTATTGGGAGATACCAGTATGTTCGGACAACTATTTTGGGGACTGATTTTATCAGGTATCGGACTAGCAATCATTGTCTATTATCGAATGTAATTGACTAATTGTATACGAATGATCCATTGCTTGCGACAAACAGGAAATGGTAAAAAGAAAGAAGTTTCTGTAAGATTTTCTAGAAATTTAGTACATTTTTTGTGTAAGAGTTCGTTTATTTAGGAAAATGTCAAAAATGAATGAACAAATTGGTCGGTTAGAAAACCAGCTGTTCTGAACGACTGCTAAAGCAAAAAAGGGGAGCTTGCGTGAAGTAGAAGTACGATGTTCTAGTGGTCGATAGATCATTCAATCAACGATTTGTGACAAACAGAAGTGGCTAAATTAAGAATCTTCAATTTTAATCTAGTATAGGCAGTCATCATCCATTCTCTATAAGTGGGTGATGACTGCTTTTTGACAGAATGGTTATCGGATATTAACTCGAAAACCAACATGTTTAGTGATAGAGATATCAGATGCCAAAAAATTCTTTCTGCAGAAATAAAAGTTACTTAGCTACTCCTTTTTTCTGATAGTTTAACAAGGTAGTATATAACTTTTAAAGGAGAGAATAACATGTCAAATGATAAACAAAAAATAGCAGTAATACGGACAGGAAGTCAATATGCTATTGCTCTTCAACTAATCAAGGATCATAAGCTTGTGAGGGGAGAAGCTAATAGTTCGGAAAAGTTAGCAACTTTAGGTAAAATTCTTTCTAACTATAAGAGAGATTCTGCAGAAAGGATTATCTTTTATCTTCCGCTTCTTCCAGAAGAGAAAAAACTGTTACGACAAAGGAACATCCAAATGAATAGTGATGATAGAATAGTAGTGGATGATAAAAATAAAACCTTTTATATTAACTACCTTAATCAAAGGTATGATTTAAGCAAAGAAGCAGTTTTGTCGAAAGAAACAAAACATGCACTAATTCAAGACCTTGATAAATTCTATTTCGATTCTTTGGACCTTAATAGGTTTACTTCCTTTATTTATGATTTAGATGTGATCGCTAGAAGAGATGTTCAGACACTCTTAAAGAAGCAAACGCCCAAGATAGAAAAATCAATAAAAAAGGCTAGAGAAGATATGGCGGTTGATCAAGTGAAAGAAAGATTTAAGATGAACAGACACTATACTGAAATTCCTCCAACACTAATGGTGAAATTTCAAGACGAGTTGAAAAAATCTGAATACATAAGTAAAAAGAGGCAAAAAATAGAAATTGAGAAATTAAAAAATGAATATAAGTCTCCAAGTAAACCAAATGAAAGACAAGAATATTTCAAGATGAGTGTAAGAGAATTTTTTGAAAAAGGAAGCTCAGAATAAAGAAGTCTTACGAAAAAAAGAATTGAGCAATTAAAAACATCTGTACTACCAAAGTCACAGGCATATCTAAACAAAAAGGATCAATTTCAAAGATAGTGATCAATAAACTCTAAAAATAATTACATAATAAATGAGTGTGGGATATTGATCTGATTAATATCCCACTTTTTATGGCTAAATTAAAACTGGGATTAAAAAATCAATGAAATATTATGAAAGGAATTGTTATGTATAGGAATACTAAAATATAATTTCATGATGCATAATTCTTTGAAAATACTATTCTTGACCTTGTATTCTCAGAAATTAAAAGTAATAACCTAGAATTTTAATCAATTAAATGGTATTAAATTGCATAATTTTCTTTTCTTGGAAATAAAAGTTTTCTTATGTATTCTTTTTTCTGATAAATTGATGAAGCAGTACATAAAATTTTAAAGGAGAGAATAACATGCCAAACATGGAACAGAAAAAAGAAACAAATCAAAAAATTGCAAATAATGAAAGCAAACGACCTCGAAATACTTTCTATAATCATGCTACTATAGCTTTTCAACTAATCGAAGAGTGTAAACTTGAGGAGGGTGAACCTGTTAGTTCGGAAACATTAGCAGCAATAGGTGAATTTCTTTCTGAACTTAAAGATGATGTAGCAGAAGGGGTCATCCAACGACTTCCACTTCATCCAGATGAGAGCAAACTCATACAACCAAACAACCGAATAGAGACCCAAAATACAATAGAAGTAACTAGCCAAAATAAAACTTTTTATATTGACTACCTTAAGACAAGGCATAAGATTCACTCAGATACACGTTTGCCGAAGGAAACAAAAGATGCACTAATTGGAGACCTTAATAAATTTAAGTTTAATCCCTTGACTCCTGATACGTGTATAGCATTTATTCATGATCTAAAAATAATCGCTGAACAGGACGCTAAGGAACTTATAGGAAATCAAACGTCAAGAGTGGAAAAATTAATTGAAGAAAGAAAAGAAAATGAAGCGGTTAAGCAAGCGATAGCACGTTTTATGAAGGATAGACACTTTACTAAACTTAACCCAACCATATTGGAGCTATTCATAGATGAGTTGGAGGATAGACCAATAATAAGCCGAGAGAGGCGAGAAAAAGAAATTGAGAAGTTTAAGAGTGAATATAACTATGATGAAAAAGAATATTTTAAGGTAAAAGCAACAGATCAAGTTTCATTAAGTGAAAGACTAAATAATTCAGATTTAAAACCAAAAACTCTACTAAATCAAAATGTACAACAAAAGACTCCACCACCGATTCCACCAAAACCAAAAGTATCTGTTCAAAGTAATTCAATAAATGCTACGGCACAGGATAAGCTAGTATCCATGTTGGCTGAATCAACAAAAAGACATTATCAACTTTCAAAGAATCAACCGACAGCTCCAGAAAAACTACATACAATAGCAAATGAAGTGGTGAATTTAGACCTTAATATAGACCAGAAACAAGAGCTTATAAGTACGCTTCCTATGTCAAAAGCAGATAGAGACAAACTTCGGAATATATTCCAAAGTAATGCAATAAATGATAAGGCAGTATCCCTGATGATTAAAACAATAAAAAACGATTATCAACTTTCAAAGAGTCAATTTACAGCTCCAAAGGTTTTACATGAAATAGCCG
>NZ_JBFOFP010000013.1:0-46423 GCF_040887305.1 Enterococcus sp. C57
ATCAAAGTGTTTCAAGACACAGATAGCGAAAAACAATATGCATTATTGGGTGAAGAAGATAGTCGTGGTGTGAAAAACGAAGTCCTATTTGTTGTTCAACTGGTTGAAGAAGATGGACAATATAAAATTGATAATTTTCGCTATGAACAACTTCATGTACATTAAATTCTTAATTTAAACAATTTCTATGTTCATTTATTTTCTATAACCAAAACGTTGACGAACGTTAAAGCGTACGCTATAATCAGGGATGAATAAACATAAAAGGATGTGAACATAATGGAAGTCACTACACCGACAAATGCTCGTAATAATATTTATGGGTTGATTAGGCACGTTGTTTCTGATAATCAACCTGTAGAAATTATCAATACAAAAAATGAGAATGAGAGTGTCGTTATGATCAGTAAATCTGATTGGAATGCGATTCAAGAAACATTATTTTTACAAAATACAGGGGTTCTTGATCAAATTAAACGTCACGAAAATGAAGGCACAGAAGAGCTAGGTGAAATTGATTGGGATTCACTATAGAGATTAAGAAAAATGCCAAAAAGGATTTACCAAAATTGAAAGCAGCAGGATTGCATAAAAAATTTGATGAACTGATTCAAGTGATTCGAGAAAATCCTTTTCAAACTCCACCACCATATGAAAAATTAGTTGGTGTTCCATATTATTCAAGAAGAATTAATATACAGCACCGATTAGTTTATAGCGTAGATATAAAAGAAAATGTGGTAGTTATCCTTTCTGTATGGTCACATTATGAACGTGGATTAAATTAGAAAAAATATACTAGCACCATGTAACTCCCAAAGAAAGTTAGAGGTGAGAAAATGACTTATAATTTTTACGATGAGTATTCTATCGCGCGTAATCAATTTCATAACCAGCAATTCCCTTCAGAATACTTAGATGATATTTTAGTTCGATTAGCTTATCATTCAAGTGCTATTGAGGGAAATACGATATCTTTACCTCAAACTGTTTCTATCATTTTGCATAATACGGTTCCCGAAAGAACTTCACTACGTGAGCTATTTGAAGTTGAAAATCATAGAGGTGCTTTTGCATTAATGCTGGAAAAAGTACAAGAGAACGAAGAATTATCCATTTCTTTAGTTAAAGATATCCATGAACGACTAATGGATAAATTAATTGTTGATCGTGGTCGATTCAAATCGAATGAAAATGCGATATTAGGGGCAGATTTTGATACAGCTTCACCGCAGGAAACTCCGTTTTTAATGCAACAACTTATTGATAACCTGAATTACCGGTTAGCTGTTTCTACAACTGAAGGCGAGCAACTTGAAGCAATTTTGGATTCGCATATCCAATTTGAACGTATCCACCCATTTAGTGATGGTAATGGACGTACGGGGCGATTGGTTATGAATTATTCTTTACTCAAAGAGGGATTTCCACCTTTAGTGATTCAAACGGAAGACAAAGGTCAATATCTGGAGTTATTAGCTGAACAAAATGTCAGAGGGCTAATGAAGTATGCACTTGAACAAATGGCCAAGGAAGAAAAGCGCCAAGAACAATTCATTGAAAAAGAAAAAGTACAGGAACACGATTTAGAGTTATAAAAAATTGAATAGAAAAGGGTACGCCTTTTCTAAGGAGGGGCGTATCCGCTCCTCCTTCTTTTATCTTTTTGGGAGGAAAACTATGAATTATCAAAAATACAAGGAATTAGGAAATTTATTCAAGGAGACATTTCTATTGGTTGTTTCTGATAAGAACAGTTTATTTGATTTTTTCAACCAAGTTCAGATATTTCATAAATACGATATTTATGAACAAATATTTATTTACGGACAGAAGCCGAATGCTACTCATATCGCTGATTTTGATACGTGGAAAAAATTAGGACGATTTGTTAAAAAAGGAGAAAAGTCTATTGCTGTTCTTAGCCAGTCAACAGGGAAAATAAATATAAAACATTATTTTGATCTTTCTCAAACAGATGGAAAAAAACTTGATTTTCCAGATTATACGTTAGAAAAGAACGACTGGAATCTTTTAGTTAGCCAAGAGATAGAAGATTTAATTGATGAAACAGTTGATTTTACTGAAGAACCAGATATTCGTAGACTATCTATAGAAATTGGTTTATTTTTGGCAAAAAATAAGAGTATTGGTTCTGAAGTAATTGATATAACCGAACAAGAATTCACTATGTTACAAAGTTTGCCTAACTTTTTTAAAGTAATGAATTATGCAAATGAAGTAAACCTACTAATTAGTAAAGAAATTTTAGTTTATAAAAGAGAGAGGATGAATGAACATGAGTCTAAAATATTACGAGAACGAGACAGGTCAATTGATACCAGAAGTCGAGTATCCCAATTATCCACTGGGGAGATTCGGGAAAATAGCTGTAGCCAAATTACAGGAAGAGAATCCCGTGGAGTATCAAATCAAACTAGTCGAGGGCGATTTGATGAAGTGGGGACACGAGATCAACAAAAAAGTGTGGAACAGAGTAAGCGAATTGATGGAATCGTTGGAAGAAGCCAATCCACTGACATCAGCCCAACAAGCGAATTTCGAGGAAGCGTCGAAGATACGAACGCAATTTCGGGAACAAGCAATCGAACTCGCAATGAGCGAGATTCTATAGAGGTAAAATCTAATATAGATATAAAAGACTTGGAAGAAAAACAATCTTCGGAGTCTTTTTTTGTTGAAAAAAATCATGATTACGAAGAAATTACTCCAGATTTTACAGAGGAAGAGCTAAACAACATATTGAGACGTGGATCAGGCGTTGAAGGTGGAAAAATACGCATTTACCATTTATATCAACGAACCCTTTCCAAAAAGGAAAGAGCTTCTTTTTTAAAAGATGAATATGGTTGGTCAGGTTCTACTTTAGATATTCAGGGTTCTTCTTTTTCGATGATGGATTGTCGTCCAAGCAAAGGAATTACAGTAATTAAAAAAATCAATAATGAAGACTATGAGCGTGTGATGAAATGGTCGGAAGTTGAGGAACGTATTGGTTTGTTAATTCGTCAAAATGAATATCTAACTGAAGAAGAACTTAAACTTGTGCAATCAAAGAAAGAAGAATCAGTTAAAGAAGAGTTAAGCCAAATGGATACTGAAGCAGAGGAATTAACGCTATTTGATTTAGAAGAGATAAAAACAGAAGGAAAACCTGTTATAACTGAAGGATATGGGACAGAAGTAGCATTTATTCCGAAAATAGAAGCTAAAAAAGAGACAATCAATCATGACGAAACAATGTTTGAACAAATTTATCGGAATAAAACAAACGGTTTTTCTTTTGAAAATATAGACGTTGTTCAATTTTATCCTAGTAAAGCGAGAGAAAAAATCAAAGCAAATCTTGAAGCGATTCGGTTATCGAAAGAAATTAGTCAGATACCTGGACGAATCGCTACTGACAAAGAACGAGAAGTTCTTGCAAAATATGTCGGTTGGGGTGGTTTGGCAGCGATTTTTGATGAACGTGATGACCAATATTTAAGTGAACGGAATCAGTTGAAAGTTTTGTTATCTGCAGAGGACTATCGAGCAGCTAGAGAAAGCGTATTGACTGCTTATTATACTGATCCACGTATTATTCAAGCAATTTATCAAAAAATTGAAGCGATGGGCTTTAAAGGTGGCACAATTTTAGATCCTTCGACAGGAACAGGGAATTTCTTTTCGGCTATGCCAAAAACAATCAAAGAAAATTCCACACTTTATGGGGTGGAATTAGACCCAATTACTGGGAAAATTGCGCAACAATTGCACCCTGACGCGAATATTGAAATTACAGGTTTTGAGAAAACTCCTTTAAATAAAGATAAATTTGACTTAGTCATTAGTAATATTCCTTTTGACAACTTCAAAATTGAAGATGAAAACTATTCTAAAAAATATGCGATTCATGATTACTTTATTAAAAAAGCCCTTGATAGCACAAAAGAAGGCGGAATTGTAGCAGTTATTACGTCGATGTCGACAATGGACAAATCAGATTCTTCTATTAGAAGAGAATATGCTGAAAAAGCTGATTTATTAGGTGCTGTTCGCTTACCAAGTAATGCGTTTAAGAAGATTGCAGGAACGGATGTTGTGACAGATATTCTTTTCTTCCAAAAAAATTTTGAACGAGAATTAGAATACTCTCCTAGCTGGGTATTTACTGGAACAGATCCAGAAATACCAGAAGTAAGTATGAATAATTATTTTATTCGACACAAAGAAATGGTTTTAGGAGAATTAGCTGTCAAGAACTTCAGAGGACAAACCCTAACAGTCAAATCACATGAAGGAGACTTAATTGATTATTTAAACCAAGCATTTTTGAATTTTAATGGTCAATTAGCCATTTCAACGGAAACAGAAGTGATTGATTTAGTTTCGGTAGAAAAAGAAGGGTTAGAGAAAGAAATTCCAATGTTCAATTATGGAGTCATTGGTGACGAAATTTTCTTCAATGATGCTGGAGAATTAGAAAAGTATGCGGGTTCTAAAAAGTCCACAGAACAAATGAAACGATTGATTGAAATTAAAGAAGCTTTGCTTTCAGTCATTGAGTTACAACGAAATACAGAATATACACAGGAAGAATTACAAGCTTCTTTAAATCAGCTTAATGATTGTTATGATGGATTTGTAGCTACCTATGGTTCGATAAATAAAGTAGGTAAAATATTTGATCGTGATGAGTATTATCCGTTGTTAAAGTCGATTGAAGAGGTTCAAGAAGATGGCACAGTTCGAAAGGGAGATATCTTCTTTCAAGCAACGATTCGACAAATAGAAGAAATCACTCAAGTAGATACAGCTCAAGAAGCTCTACAATTGTCAATTAATCGACAAATGAAAGTAGATCTCGATTATATGATGTCTATTTATCCAAAAGACAAAGAAACGATCATTGACGAATTAGAGGATTCGATTTTTATCAATCCTACGAAGTATCAAGGTGATATTTATGGTAATGTTTGGGAAACACGTGAAGAATATCTCAGCGGAGATGTCAAACAGAAATTAGTGGAAGCAAAATTAGCGATTGAATCGTATCCAGAAATTTTTCAAAAAAACGTGTCAGCACTTGAACAATCACAACCAACACCATTAAAAGCTGGAGATATTGACTATTCATTGGGAGCTACATGGATTCCAACTGAAATTTATCAATCGTTTATGTATGAATTATTTGAAACACCTCAATACATGCAGAGAAGCGGGATTATTCAACTAGAGTATGATTCCTATGCTTCTAAATATTTTATTCGTGGAAAAAGTAGAGACGAAAATGCGTTAACAACCAATAAATATGGGACAAAGCGTGCAAATGCGTATTTGATTTTGGAAAATAGTTTAAATCTTTTAAAAGTGGAAGTACGAGACCGAGTGATTGATAATGACGGTAAGAAACGATACGAACTCAATCCAAAAGAAACGATGTATGCACGTACGAAACAAGAAGGGCTACAAGAAACCTTTAAAAGTTGGGTGATGAATCATAGTGAGGTATTGGAAGAATTACATGCAATCTATGAAGAACGGTTCAATCGAATTGTGTCAAGGACTTATGATGGCAGCAAACTAGAGTTTCCTGGTTTGAATCAAAAAATCACTTTACGCCCTGCGCAACAAAATGTGGTCGCGCGTATTCTACATGAAGGAAGAGCATTAATGGCACATTCTGTAGGGGCAGGAAAAACACTTTCCATGATTACAGCAGGAATGATGATGAAAGAACATGGACTGATCAAGAAACCATTGTACGTTGTGCCTAATCATTTAGTGGGAGATTTTGGGACAGAATTATTACGCTTTTATCCTGCCCAAAAAGTATTGATTACCACAAAAAAAGATTTTGAGAAAAGTAAACGCAAAGAGTTTGTTTCTCGAATTGCTGTAGGAGAATATGACGCCGTTATTATTGGTCATAGTCAATTTGAAAAAATCACGTTATCGCCAGAACGGCAAAAGAAAATGTTACAAGAAGAAATTGATCGAGTTTCTGAAGCAGTTGCGGAATATCAAATGAATAACGAAGAAGAATCTTGGTCAATCAAACAGATGATTTCTTTTGAAAAACGATTAAACGAAAGACTTGAGAAATTAAATAAACAAGATAAGAAAGATCATATGATTTATTTTGAAGATTTAGGAGTGGACTTCTTATTTGTTGACGAGGCGCATGTTTATAAGAACCTTTATTCTTATACGAAACTATCCAATGTGGCAGGAGTGAACTCTTCCAATAGTTTACGTGCCAGTGATATGGAAATGAAGGTCAAATATCTGTTAGAAGAAAATAATCAACGAGGGGTTGTTTTTGCGACAGGAACGCCGATTTCCAACTCGATGTCTGAAATGTTTACAATGCAGAAATATCTTCAACCCGATATATTAGAAGCATATGGTGTCAGTCATTTTGACGCATGGGCTTCTACTTTTGGCGAGATTATTTCTTCTTTAGAGATTAATCCTGAAGGTAGTGGTTATCAGATGAAGAATCGTTTTGCCAAATTTCACAACTTACCTGAATTGATGACTATGTTTAATTTGGTAGCGGATATCCAAACACCTGATATGTTAAAACTTCCTGTGCCTAAATTAAAAACTGGAAAAGCACAAATTGTTGTCACTGAACCAATTCAGTATCAAAAAGATAAGGTGGAAGAACTTGGTGATCGTGCGATGGCAGTACGTGAAAAAAAAGTAATGCCAGAAGAAGACAATATGTTGAAAATCACGAATGAAGCAAAACTCATGGCTTTAGATCCACGTTTATTGGAAGACTATGATGAAGAAAAATATGATTCTGACGAATTGAAGCAAACGAAGTTAGCTACTTGTGCCAATAAAGTATTTGCGATTTGGAAAGAAACAGAAGCAGCTCGTTCCACGCAAATGATTTTTTCTGATTCTGGTACACCAAATCCAAAAAAATTTAATGTTTATGATGAAATGAAACGATTATTGATGGATAAGGGAATCCCAGAAGAAGAGATTGTGTTTATTCATGACGCTAAAAATGATAAACAACGAGAAGCGATGTTTGAGAAAATGAGAAAAGGCTCGATTCGTATTATGTTGGGAAGCACAAGTAAAGTTGGGACAGGAACAAATATCCAAAACAAAATGATTGCGGCTCACCATATTGATTGTCCTTGGCGTCCGTCAGATATCGAGCAGCGTGATGGTCGAATTATTCGACAAGGAAATGAGAATAAAAAAGTTCAAATCTATCGTTATGTGACGAAAGGAACGTTTGATAGTTTCTTATGGCAAATTCAGGAACAAAAGCAAACGTATATTTCTCAAGTCATGTCTGGTAAAGCTATTTCTCGAAGCGTTGATGAATTATCCGAAACAGTGCTAGACGCTTCCGAAGTTAAAGCATTAGCAACAGGAAATCCATTGATTGCAGAGAAGATGAAATTGGACAATGAGATTAGCCGTTTGCGGATGTTGCAATCTGCTTTCTTGAATGAACAAGAAAGTCTAAAAAGAAATGTAGAACAAAATTATCCGAAAAAAATGCAAGAAATTAAACATTCGATTACCCAATTGGAAAAAGATGTCGAATTGTCAAAACAATATTCTAATAATGAATTTCAAGTTCAATTATTGAACATGACTTATGATTCTCGAACGGAAGCTACGCAAAAGCTTGAACAGTTGTGCCAAGCTTATAATCGTTCTGAAGAATTTGTAGAAGTGGGTGCTTATCAAGGTTTTAGTATCCATCTAAAACGTAGTGAAATGCAGTATGGACAGCTTGAAATGAAATTGCAGTCTGAAGGTGGACGTTATACAACGTTGATTGATCCACAAGCAGGTATTGGAATGGTTCGTCGGATTGAAAATATTGTTCAAAAATTGCCTGAACGGATATTAGAAAAACAAGAACAACTAAAAGAAACGGAAGAAAAGTTAGAAATAGCAAAACAACAACTTGGTCAACCTTTTTCACAAGAACAAGAACTAAAAGAAAAAGTAGCAGAACAAACAAGAATTAACACAGAAATTGAGTGTTCACTAAGTAAGAAGAAAGGCTCACAATCAGTGACTGATGAAATAGAAGAAACTGTGGAATATGAAGAAGAACGCTATACAGAAGAATACAATATAGAAGAAATAGAAATGTAGGGACTCCTACATTTCTATTATTTTGGAGGTAAATAAAATGACAAAAGAAACTCTTTCAATAAAAGATATTTTAACTAGATTAGAAGCTACAGAAGACGGAATATTGCTCATTCCGGAATCAGATGTAGCAATTGTTGATGAACGAGACCTTGAAGAGTTTGATATTCCTGAAACATTAAAAGATTCCAAGATTATTTGTTTCTGGACTACTGATGAAGTTCGAAATTATTTTAGTATAAAAGATGATAAAATGTTGTGGTTTGATAATGAATTAAGCGCACCTGTAAGTTTTTTTGAAGGAAATGTAAAAGAAGATATTGTATTTGTGATCGATGATAGAACGTTTGACTTAAAAATTTTATCAGAC
The DNA here is from genome assembly GCF_040887305.1 of Enterococcus sp. C57. Lineage (NCBI taxonomy): Bacteria > Bacillati > Bacillota > Bacilli > Lactobacillales > Enterococcaceae > Enterococcus > Enterococcus sp. C57. The sequence continues at coordinate 8,513 of NZ_JBFOFP010000013.1, forward strand.
GATATTGTTCAGTATGAAGATCACAATTTTTTTGAGGATAGAGAAATAGAAATGTAGGATTCCTACATTTCTATTTTATTTATATACAGGGAAGGAGAAGAAATATGTTAAACAATCATTCTTGGGAAGAAAAGGGAAAGAAAATCTATTCGGCTGAAACGCTATGAAAAGGATAGCACGCCAATCCCATTTACTGTTGAAAAAGGAAAACAGGATTCTGTACAATTAACGAAGAAAAATAAAGTTGTACCAGGTAGTGTGTTATTAACAAAAGTAGACAGTGAAACAGGAAAAACTCTTGCAGGCGCAGTTTTTGAACTACAAGATAAAGATGGTCATACTTTGCAAGAAAACTTAGTAACAGATAATTTCGGTCACTTATCTATTTCAGGATTAAAAGTAGGACACTATCAATTAGTTGCAACACAAGCACCTAAAGGCTATGAGATAGATACTACACCTATTAAGTTTGAAATCACCAAAGACATGAGCCATAAGAATGTGGAAGTGACAAAGGAAAACACACCAGAAGAAAAGAGTGTTCGTTTAGAAAAACGTGATCGTCAAACGGAACAGCTATTGTCTGGTGCATAATTTGAACTGAGGAATGAAGATGGCAAAGTTCTTCAAAGTGTTTTAGTGACAGATAAAAATGGGGTTATTTTCCTAAAAGGGTTAGCTAATGGTAACTATCAACTAATAGAAACTAAAGCGCCAAATGGTTATCGTTTGGATAACACACCAGTTGTTTTTACTATTGATTCGGATACAACCGTTGTCAATGTAACAAAATACAATGTGAAAGAATCGCAAGATACACCAGTAAATCCAACGAATAAGAATGAAGGAATACCAACTAAAAACAATTTATCCAATAGTAGTAAGTATACAATATCAATGGCTAAATATAATCAAACAAACAATCCTAAAGAGAAAAAATCTTCTGTGGATGGCAAGCGTACTTATTTGCCAAAAACAAGTGAGAAAACAAATAAATGGTTAACTTGGATTGGTGGAGGGATTTTTCTAGTAGTTAGTGTTGGGATATTTTCTTTAAAAAAGAAGAAGTCATCAACCCAAACGGTTGATGACCGAGATAGATAATAATGGAAGATGTAGATTGAAATTTGTATAAAATCATTATATGAAGAAAAACAGTAATTTTATTCTTATTTTTAATCAAAAAAAGATAAAAAATAAGAATGGTTGAAAAACAAGATTTTTTTGATAAAATAGTATTGATAAACGTCCATACTATAGGCTTTATAGGTACTGTCCGTTAGTGAAGTTTCAGGCAGTACCTATCTTTATTAATTTGGTATATAGATGTTATACTCAAGATGCAGTAAGGTAGCATTTTTTATTTGTTTTTGAAGTAATTTTCTGAGCTATGTTTACGCATAGCTTTTTTTATTCATAGTATATCATTTGATAAATTACCAATATATTAAATGAAGGGGGAGTGACTGAGTTGTTAGTAGAAGCTGTTCATGTTCAACCAGCACATGGAAGAATAAATGATTCCGTCTACTTAAAAAATAAGATATTTACTTTTCGTGTAGCTGAAAAATTAGAAAAAAAGCTTCAAAAGGGAATGCTTGTGTATTCTAAAGATGGTCAATTGGTTTATGTTAAAAATATAATTAGTGGTAGATCCGAAAAAGAAGAAAACGAGTATACTGCGATTATTAGTAAAATTTTTAACGAAAATCGTTCCTCGGGTGCTAGTAAGAATCAAACAGTCGTAGACAATTATCAGGAAACAAAAAAACAAGAACCTAAAAAACTATCTGTGAATGGAAACCATACGTATTTTCCAAAAACAAATGATAAAACGAATCGATGGGTGACTTTGATTGGAGGAATCGTTGTTATGAGTGGAATAGGATGTGCTATTTTAGCTAACAAAAGAGAGAAGTCACCAAATAAATTATTTGATGACTACGTGAAATGATATAGAGATTATAAAGTTTTAAGAATATTGGATGATACAAATATAACAAAAAAATAGTTTTAACCATTTCAAAAAATTTAAAATAAAAAGAAAAAGAAAAAATAAAAAAGATAGGTACTGCTCATTGATGAAGTTTCAAGCAGTACTTATCTTTTTCATTTGACATATAGATGTTATACTCAAGACGTAGTTACGATAGCATTTTTTATCTGTTTCTGAAACAATTTTAGGAGCTATGTTTGCGCATAGCTTTTTTTCATTCATAGCATATTCTTTGGTAAGTTGCCAATATATTTGATGAAGGGGAAGTGAATTAGTTGCTAGTAGAAGCTGTTTATGTTCAACCAGCACATGGAAGGATAAATGATTCCGTCTACTTAAAAAATAAGCAATTTACTTTTCGTGTAGCTGAAAAATTAGAAAAAAAGATTCAAAAGGGAATGCTTGTGTATTCTAAAGATGGTCAATTGGTTTATGTAAAAAACATAATTACTGGTAGATCTGAAGAAGAAGAAAATAAGTATACTGCGATTATTAGTAAAATTTTTAATAAAGCACCGAGTATTCTCCCTGTAAAAAAAGGAGATAAAATACGATTCATAAACAAAAAGACAATTTTTGAAGGGCTATTTTTAGAATTGAAAGATAAGACCTTACACAAAACCAAGCAAAAGGTTTATTTCAAAGTACCACCAACTATCTATAAGAAAATTGGCATAGGAGATATTGTGATCTTTTCTATTAAAGGTAAAAAGTACCATGTATTAATTATCCAAGTCTACAAACCAACAGAATTGGATAAAGAAGTATCTTTAATCAAACCGAAATTCAAACCATTCTTTTTAAAAAAAGCTGCGAAAGGCTTCAAAAAAACAGACTATATTACTATACCAAAGGAAGAGAATATTGTAACTTCTAATCAAAATCAACAAACAAATCGTAAACGTCCGTTTACGATAAGAAAAACAAGTCAATAAGATATTTTGAACCTCTCATGACTACGAGAGGTTCAATCGTACTTTCAATTTGAGATTGTAATACAATTGTATTACAATAGGTTTGAAAGGAAGTTGATAACTATGCCAGTAATCAGTATTCGAGTATCTAACGAAGAAAAAGATTTTCTTGAAAAAGTTGCTAACTTTAATGGAGACAATATTTCTGAATTTATGCGCAGTAATTCTTTACAATCAGCTGAGTCATTAGTAGACTTTGAAACCTATAAAAAACTAATGAAAGATCATGAGAAAAATGATCAAAGCATTTCTCATGAAGAAATGCTAAAAGAGTTAGGATTATAAGATGACCTATCAAGTACGATATGAACGAGAAGCGCAAAAAGCATTAAAAAAAATGGATAAATTTCAAGCAAAAGTTATCCTGAACTGGATTGAGAAAAATCTTGTTGGCACAGACGATCCAAGAAGACATGGGAAAGGACTAACAGCTAATAAATCAGGATATTGGAGATATAGAGTAGGTGCATATCGTATAATAGCTGATATTAGTGAGCAAGAAGTGACGATTCTTATCTTATCAATTGGTCATAGAAGCGAAATATATAAGTAATAGACATGTCGATATAATTTTGTTAAAGGGCCAGAAACTTAAAAGTTTCTGACCCTTTATTTTTTCTATATTCTGATATGTGTAACTTTTTTTCTAGAAGGAGCATGTAAAAAAGTCATTTGACATAGCTTGCACGACAACAGTAGGGAAAGCCATAAAAATTGTTTAACGGATATTTCTTTTGGGCAGTAACCATAGCGGAATAGTAGGAAAGTTCAAAGCCTATTAGTACTCTATCTTGGCAACAGGCTAAAAACGGGCACTCATTCGTGTGAATGGCATGTCTAAAATGTTGATTGGTAAATTTCTCGAAGTAGTAGTAATACATTATTGTCACTCTCCTTTACAATCACAAATATAACAAATAAGAGAGTAATCACATTTCACACTTTTTACTTTTTTGATTATAAATCACGATCATTAAATCACGATTTTATGAACATTTTCTGCCTGATTATTTTTTATAAGAATAACCACATAAATGAATACATTGTATTTACTTACAACTTATATTATAATAGTAATAAATTAAATAGAGGAGTTTTTTTATGAAAACTAGACGACAAGGAAATGCAATTGTTTTAACTGTTCCAACTAAGTTCGGCATTAATGAAAATGTTGACTACTTAGCTGTTAAAGGAGACGATGATTCAATCACGTTTATCAAAAAACAAGCAAATATTTTTGATGCAGCAGCTGCTGCAGGTAAAAAAATCGATGCAAGTTCAGGATTCCCAGACGATAAACCCATTGGAAAGGAAATTCTTTAAAAAATGGATAAACCTAAAGAATTTCCTAAACAAGGGGATATTATAACTATAAATTTCAATCCCAGTGCAGGACGAGAAATTCAAAAAAGACGACCAGCTCTAGTTGTAAGCACCGATAACTATAATCTAGTTACTGGATTGGTAGCTGTTTGCCCAATCACAAGCACCAAAAAAGAACATTTTATTCCACTAAATGAAAATCATCAGATAAAAGGTTATGTCAATGCTTTACAAGTAAAAACTTTAGACTATAAAGCACGCCACTGGAAAAAAATAGAAAAAGCAACATTGTCAGAACTTGGACAAGTAGCACAAACAATAAACATGATTTTTAGCTTTGATACTTTATTGGGAGAATAAAAAGCTCATCCTGCTACATAGGTGAGTTTTTTTCATTACTTATTAATCTCAAAAATATTAGATATATTTTCACTGAAGACCTATTAGCCTAGTAATATGATCAGAATTTTTAACATTGAATAATGACACAACTAACTGATTTATTCTATTGTAGTGTCCGTTAACTACTACATTATATTTTCCGTCCTCTAACATTAGCATCTTCGTCGCTAACTCTTTTTTGGCCACAATACAACAATAGGGTTTGTGAATAGTAGTTAACGTAAATCGGATCATTAGAGGATCATATTTATAACTCTTATTTTGTCTAATACTCCTACTAAATGTTCCACATTTCTCGCCCCTAATATAGTTTCATAATAATATCACTTATCACCATTAATTAGTTAACTACAGGACTAGTATAACTCACTTATATAATAGAAAAAATATAGCACTGCTGGAAACTTCTTTAACAAGCAGTACCTACAATAACAATTGAACATCTACTACTATTTATCTTATCACTAAATATAAATTATTATTTGCTTGTTTTTCTTATTGTAAACGGACGTTTACGATTTATTTGTTGCTTTTTATCAGAAGCTGCACTACTTTCTTCCCCTGATATAGTGATATAGTCTGTTTTTTTAAAGCCTTTCGCAACTTTTTTCAAAAAAAATGGTTTAAATTTCGGTTGAATGAAAGATACTTCTTTATTCAATTCTGTTGGTTTGTAGACTTGGATAATTAATACATGGTACTTTTTATCTTTAACAGAAAAGATCACAATATCTCCTATGCCAATTTTTTTATGAACAGTTGATGGTGCTTTGAAATAAACCTTTTGCTTGGTTTTGTGTAAGGTCTTATCTTTTAATTCTAAAAATAGCCCTTCAAAAATTGTCTTTTTGTTTATGAATCGTATTTTAGGTAACTTTTCTCCTTTTTTTACAGGGAGAATACTCGGTGTTTCATTAAAAATTTTACTAATAATCGCAGCATACTTATTTTCTTCTTCTTCGGATCTACCAGTAATTATGTTTTTTACATAAACCAATTGACCATCTTTAGAATACACAAGCATTCCCTTTAGAATCTTTTTTTCTAATTTTTCAGCTACACGAAAAGTAAATTTCTTATTTTTTAAGTAGACGGAATCATTTATTCTTCCATGTGCTGGTTGAACATGAACAGCTTCTACTAACAACTTATTCACTTCCTCTTCATTTAATATATTAGCAATTTATCAAATGATATGCTATTAATGAAAAAAGCTATGCGTAAACATAGCCCCTAAATTTGCTTCAGAAACAGACAAAAAATGCTATCGTAACTACGTCTTGAGTATAACATCTATATGTCAAATGAAAAAGATAAGTACTGCTTGAAACTTCATCAATGAGCAGTACCTATCTTTTTTATTTTTTCTTTTTCTTTTTATTTTAAATTTTTTGAAATGGTTAAAACTATTTTTTTTGTTATATTTGTATCATCCGATATTCTTAAAACTTTATAATCTCTATATCATTTCACGTAGTCATCAAATAATTTATTTGGTGACTTCTCTCTTTTAATATATTGGCAATTTATCAAAAAAACTACGATTTTCTGAACACTTTGTTTTAAAATAAGAGCTAAGAAAATACACCAATTATTTTGAACGATGTTCTTAGCAATTAAACATTTATAGTTTCTGTCAAATAAAATTAAAAATTTATGCCATTTAAAAAGAAAAGTGACAGCTGTCATTTTTATGTAAGTGAATTATATCTTAATTTATCTATCATCCATACTTAGGAGTGAATCTATGGAAAAGCCATTCATCAAGTCATTGACTACTGTGGTGGTAGGTGCAGGTGCTATTGCGATCTGTTTGTTTGGATACCATATCAATAATCAGCGGCAACATCATCAACGGATCAATTACGCAGAATCTGCCATCACCAATCAAAAAGACACCGTGACCTCTTTATCAAAAGAAGTAGATAAGCTGTACAGTACAAAAGAAAAAATTTTCCTAAATCCTGAAATAACAGAAGAAACAGTTTCAAATTTGTCACATAAACTATCTTCTATCAAACTTTCGGCAGATGATTATGACATCAAGGAATCAGAATTACCTAAAGAAGCTGCTGCGATCTAAGAAGAAAAGAAAGCAGTCTTAACGCAGTTAGAGGATGCAGGATCAAAACTGAAGATCCAGACGGCTGTCAATAAATTATTTACTAAAAACGTATCAAACTGGCAGCAAGCTGTGGATGATGTCATCATCAAAGAAAAGTTGGCAAGTGCAGATGTCGCCCATGTACGTGAAAATATGAGCTTTTTTAAGGATAGTGCTTAGAAAACAGTTGTTATGCAATATCTAGGATTCGCTGATACCCAAATTGCACAAGTCACGCAACTAGATCAGCTATTCGATACGATGCTGAAAGACGGTCAAGTAACAGCTACTGCTACTTACGATCAATATTTGACCGCACTCAGTCTCATCGAACAGATCCGGAATGAAAAAATAAGAGCCGTATACGCGTCAAAAGCAGAAACAGTCGCTCAGCAAATGGGCTATAGCAATACGAGCTATTAATAAGCGAGAATTCAAGCAAGGCTAGCAAACGGAGGAAACTATGGCAAAACGAAGAAGAAAATCAAGAGGGAAAAAGATATTTCTAATTATTTTAGCAATTCTTGTCGTATTAGTATTAGCAATCGTAGGAGTAGGAGCAAAATTATATCTAGATCTCTCACATTCTATTGAAAAAACTTACGAATCAGTGGAACGAACCCAAGGAGAACGAACAAAACCAGTTGATCTGGACAAACAAGAATCCTTCTCTGTCCTATTGATGGGGATCGATACGGGAGATTTAGGACGGGTCGATCAAGGACGATCAGATACGATGATGGTTGCCACAGTCAGTCCTGAAGATAAACAGACAACGATTGTCAGCATTCCTCGGGATACGTATGTCGACATCGTTGGTCATGACACAAAAGACAAGATCAACCACGCTTACGCATTCGGCGGAGCTGCCATGGCAATGGATACCGTACAAAAATATGTAGACATCCCAATCGATCACTATGTTTCAATCAATATGAAAGGTCTAAAAGAACTCGTTGATGCAGTTGGTGGTATCGAAGTCAATAATGACCTCACCTTCTCACAAGATGGCTATGATTTTACGATCGGTAAAATCACATTGAACGGGGATCAGGCATTATCTTATTCTCGTATGCGTTATGAAGATCCAAACGGTGACTATGGTAGACAAGAGCGTCAAAGAAAGATCGTAGAAGGTGTAGCGAAAAAAGTATTGAGTCTAAACGGTGTCAGCAACTATCAATCCGTTTTGAATGCTCTAGAGTCGAATATGAAAACAGACATGAGCTTTGATGAAATGAAAAAGATTGCTTTAGATTATTGGGAGGCATTTGGTACGATCAAGCAAGATCAGCTGCAAGGAGAAGGCTTCATGCAAGACAATATCTCATACCAAAAAGTCAGCGATCAAGAACTTGACCGTGTGAAAAAAGAATTAAAAGATCAAATGAATCTAGAGAATAAATAGGAAAGTGGAGAAAAAATGGAAGAGACAATCAGCTTGAAAGAAATTTTTGAAACATTACGCAAACACGTGATAACAATCCTCATCTCAATGTTTGCTGGTTTGGCCATCTCAGGCATCGTGACGTTTTTCATCTTGACACCAAAATACAGCTCACAAGCCCAATTGATTGTGACAATGCCACAATCAGATACTGTAAATGTCAATGATGTCAATACGAACCTGCAAATGATCAATACGTATAAAGATATGATCGTCAGTGATCTAGTACTAAATGAAGTCAAAGATCGTTTAGAAACAGAAGACAATGTGAAAATGACTGCTGGACAAATCAAAGATGCCATCTCCGTCAATCAGTCACAAAATTCACAAATGTTCTCGATCCAAGCAACAAGCACAAATGCAGTGACGGCTCAACAAATCGCTAATACAACGTCACAAGTATTCCAAGAGAACGCCAAAGATGTGATGAATGTCGATAAAATCTCGATTATCTCAGGTGCAGTTGCCAATACGACACCTGTTTCGCCAAATAATAAATTGAATCTAGTGATTGGCTTAGTGTCAGGAATGATGGTAGGTGTAGGTCTAGCTTTCTTATTTGAATTACTCGACCGGACAGTAAAAGATGAAAAATATGTGACGGATACATTAGGCTTTCCAATCTTAGGGACTGTACCAGAAATGTCAGCGAAAGAATTGAATGCTGGTATCCGTAAAAAAGGAACAGCTCCGACACAACCAAAAGCTACAAACGATAAAACAGCGCCATCACGCAGAAGCCGCTCAAGAGTCTAGGAGGAAAGAAAAATGGCACGAACACAGAAACAAAAAGCAACCCAAACTCATGCAGTCAGTTTGGTCACACTAACAAACCCCTCTTCACTAATAGCCGAACAATATCGTACGATTCGGACGAATATCCAGTTTGCCTCCGCAGCTGGTCAGCAAATCAAAACGATTGTTGTGACTTCATCAGGACCTGAAGAAGGGAAATCTACCACTGCAGCAAACATTGCCGTTGTTTTTGCCAAATCTGGTCAACGGGTGCTGCTAGTCGATGCAGACTTACGTAAGCCCGTCATCTATAAAACGTTCAAGTTGAACAACGCAAGCGGATTAAGTACTGTCCTTAGTTCATCAGGAAGTGTAGCAGATGAGATCCAACGAACACCAGTCGACAATTTGTCGATTCTGCCAAGTGGACCTAAACCACCAAATCCATCAGAGTTACTAAGCTCGCCAAGAATGGATCAGATTTTAGCAGAAGCAAGACAACTATTTGATGTAGTGATCTTCGACATACCGCCAGTCGTTGTCGTAACAGATGCACAGATCATGTCTTCAAAAACGGATGGCACCTTATTGGTCGTACGGGAAAATACGTCACGTAAAGAATCATTGACTAAAGCAAAAGAACTGTTAGATATGGTACAAGCGCGAGTCCTTGGTGTTGTATACAATGGGGCAGAACACAGCAAAGATGCTGGCTATTACTACGGGAATTAAGAAATAAAAAGAGAGGAGACAAGAGAAATGATTGATCTACATTGCCATATCCTGCCAGGAATTGATGACGGAGCAGAAAACTTAGATGCCAGTATCGCCATGGCTGAAAAAGCGATTCAACAAGGGATCACACATATTTTATGCACACCCCATCACAATAATGGAAAATACAGCAATGAAAAATCACAAGTCATTTCTCTAGTCGCTTCGTTACAAGCAGAATTAGAAAAAAGACAATTGCCTTTGACGTTATTGGAAGGACAAGAAGTACGTATTACCGGAACACTGATTGAAGACATCCACCGAGATGAAATTTTATTTACAGATTTAGATGATACATATCTTCTAATCGAAATTCCGACACTGGAAGTGCCGTTATATGCAGAACGGCTCTTTTTTGAGTTGTTACAACTAGGAAAGACACCAGTGATCGTCCATCCAGAACGCAACGCGCATTTTCGTAAAGACCCGAATCATTTGCTTCCGTTTCTAGATATGGGATGTTTGGCCCAACTTACTGCGCCAAGTTATGTTGGTGTATTTGGCAAAGACATCCAGAAAACAGCCAAAACAATGGTCAAACATAATCTCGTGCAGATGGCTGCTTCTGATGCACACGGGGTCTCTAAGCGCACGTTTTACTTAAAAGAGTGCTATGAGCAGATTGCCAAGGACTTTGGTAAGGAAAAAGTAGTACAGATGAAACAAGTCGCAAAGGATCTGATCAACGGGGATGAGATCAGTTATCCAATCTATGAAGAGGTAAAAAAGAAGAAGTTTGGTTTATTTTAGGGGGAGTTAAAAAGTGTTTATATTAACAAGAAGAAGAAAAATTGCCACATTGGTTGTTGTGGACAGCTTGTTATTAATCGCTGCAAATATTGCAGCAGCTAAATTCATGAAGCCGTTTGTATCTATATCAATGGACCTTATTTTAATCTCTATCGGTTTGTCGATTGGTTTTTATTTATTTTATGGTAGTTTATTCAAAGTTTTCACTCGGATCAATCGCTATACAAATTTAAGAGAAATCATTGCAATTTTTAGTTCACTATCTGCAAGTGCTGCCTCAAGTATCCTCATACTGCTGTTCATTAATCGGCGATACAGTTTACGGTTAGTTATCTTTGCTTATCTGCTTTCGCTCTTATTGATCATCGCTAGCCGATTGATCTGGCGTATCTACATCGAAACAAAAAATATGAGATATGTATCAGCAGATTCTGCTAAAAATACCTTGATCGTTGGTGCTGGCGAAGGCGGGCGTATTTTATACAACAGCTTTCTTGGATCCAAAACAGCTCAAGATATCCACGTTGTCGGGTTTGTAGATGATGATCCAAATAAAAGAAATACGTATCTTTCAGGAAAAAAAGTATTAGGTGCATTAAAAGATATTCCGGAATTGATTGAAAAATATGACATTCAAATGGTAACGATCGCTATTCCTTCCTTATCAAGAAAAAAATTACGAAGAATCTTCGAGTTAGTCGAATCCGCTCGTGTGAAAGTCAACACGATGCCTTCTATAGAAGAACTTGCTTCAGGAAAAATTAGTGTATCAAAATTAAAAACAATTGACGTAGTGGATTTACTGGGAAGAGATGAGGTAAAGCTGGATATTGAATCCATCAAAGATCAGATCACAGACAAAGTCATTCTTGTCACCGGCGCAGGAGGATCGATCGGTTCAGAAATCTGTCGGCAAATCATTCAATTCAATCCTGCAAAGCTATTGCTTTTAGGACATGGGGAGAACTCGATCTACTTGATTGACCGTGAGTTACGCACGCATCATCAAAATTATCCTACAGAAATCGTACCGATCATCGCAGATATCCAAGATCGCGAGAAAATCAATGAGATCATGGAACAATATCATCCAGATATTGTCTACCATGCAGCTGCTCATAAACATGTACCACTGATGGAATATAATCCAAAAGAAGCAGTCAAAAACAATATTTTCGGTACAAAAAATGTAGCAGAAGCAGCTAAAGCAGCAAGAGTGAAAAACTTCGTCATGGTATCGACAGATAAAGCTAACAATCCTCCAAATGTCATGGGTTCAACAAAACGAATTGCTGAAATGATCGTGACTGGGTTGAATGAAGAAGGCTGTACGAAATTCTCAGCTGTCAGATTTGGGAATGTCCTTGGTTCTCGTGGTAGTGTGATCCCAGTATTCAGAGAACAAATTGCTCAAGGAGGGCCAGTCACCGTAACAGACTTTCGTATGACCCGATATTTCATGACGATTCCTGAAGCTAGTCGTTTAGTTATTCAATCTGGTGCATTAGCAAAAGGCGGCGAAATCTTTATTTTAGACATGAGCGAACCAGTGAAAATCGTAGATCTAGCCAAAAACATGATCCGATTGAGCGGATACAGCGAAGACGAGATCGAAATCATTGAAACAGGTATCCGTCCAGGGGAAAAACTATATGAAGAACTATTGTTAGATAAGGAAAGAAACGATGAAGCAGTTTACGAGAAGATCTTTGTGGGAAACATCAAAGGTTACTCCATGCAAACAGTGATGGATTTTGTCAAGAGCCTGCCGCAAGACGACGAACAATTGGCTAAAGAGATCGTCACTTTTGCAAATGCTTCAAATAAGTAGGGGGAAAATATAAATGAATAAATTAGAAAAACGTCAGATACCATTTTCACCGCCAGATATTACTGATTTAGAAATAAAAAACGTTGTAGAAGTATTAAAATCTGGATGGATAACTACGGGACCAAAGACAAAAGAATTAGAAAAAAAAATTACAAAGTGGTTAGGAACTTCTAAAGTAGTTTGTTTAAATTCACAAACTGCTGCTGCAGAAACAGGGTTACGTTTGCTGGGAATAGGAGAAAATGATGAGGTTATCGTCCCAGCTTATACTTATTCTGCCAGTGCATCGGTGGTATGCCACATAGGCGCGAACCTAGTTTTAGTAGACTGTCAACAAGATTCTTTGGAGATGGATTACGATGCATTAGAAGCAGCAATTACGGAGAAGACAAAAGTGATTATTCCTGTTGATCTTGGTGGTATACCTTGTGACTACGACCGTATTTTTGAGATTGTGGAGAAAAAAAGAAATTTATTTCAACCTAGTAATGAGATTCAGAAAGCTTATGGTCGTATAATTGTTATGGCAGATTCTGCTCATGCGTTTGGAGCTAATTGGCATGATCATATGGTTGGTAATGTTGCTGATTTGACAACTTTTTCATTTCATGCTGTTAAGAATTTTACAACTGCAGAAGGTGGAGCTTTAGTATGGAAAGAGCACGAAAAACTAGATAATAAGGCAATGTATAATCAATGCCAGTTGCTTTCTTTGCATGGACAGTCAAAAGATGCACTTGCTAAAACACAGTTGGGTGCATGGGAGTACGATATTGTAGGTCCATGGTACAAATGCAATATGACAGACGTAACTGCTGCAATTGGTTTAGCTCAGTTCGAGCGTTATCCTAGACTGCTTGCAAAACGTAAAGACATCATTGCAAAATATGATGATTCGTTTAAGCCGATTGGGATTGAGGTACTGAATCATTATACAGACAAATACCAGAGTTCCGGTCATCTATACATCACACGCATTCCAGAAATCACACCGGAGCAAAGAAATGAAATTATCATTAGGATGGCAGAGAGAGGAATTGCTTGTAATGTACATTATAAGCCACTGCCAATGCACACTGCATATAAGAAACTTGGATTTGACATTAAGAATTATATGAATGCTTATGCGCATTTTGCTAATGAAATCACACTGCCACTTCATACAAAACTGACGGATGAAGAGATTGCATATGTAATCGATAACTATAGTGACATTGTGAAGGAATATATTTAAACAAAAATAAAGGAGAGCATCATATGTATATTGTTATGGGGGCATCCAGTTTTATTGGTGTTTATACTGTTGCTGAATTTTTAAAACAAGGAGAACAGGTAATTGTTACTGGTAGAAATAACAAGTTTAAAGAACATTATGATAAACTTGGAGTTCAATACATTAATTTAAATTTAACCCATAAGGAAGATTTTGAGCAGCTTCCGAAGGAAGGTATAGATGGAGTGATTCTCCTGAGCGGTCTGCTCCCGGCAAATGCACAGGTGAATTTAGATGAAGATGAAAATGCAGATGAATATTTTGCTGTCAACACTATTGGAACAATTAATGTACTTGAGTATTGTAGAAGAAACAGAATAAACAGAATTATTTCAAACTGTTCATATGCAGATGTTAGAGGCGCATGGGGAAAGAAAATAATTACCGAAGACGAACCACGCGATTTTATATATACAGGTGATCACGCTGTGTATGTATTTTCAAAGAACGCCGCTAATGATGCTATGGAGTACTATAATCAGCAGCACGGCATGAAAAATGCCTGGTTTAGATTTCCACCTGTATATGGAGTAGGACCTCATGATTGTTTTTACATTAATGGAACACTGAAGAAATCAGGATTGAAAAAATTTATTGATAATGCATCAGTGGGTGATGATATTTGTATCTTTGGTGACCCAAATCTTAGCCGTGATGTTGTATATGTTAAAGATGTAGCTCATGCATATTATTTAGCTATGAAAAGTGAGCATACATATGGTCTGTATAACATGACATCCGGTCGTGGTGTTACACTGCAAGAACAGGCAGAGATTATTGCAGAGTTGTGGGCTCCAAGCAAGGAGAAAAAATCTAAGATCACTTATAGACCTGAAGTGGTTAATAACACTCCTTCATATATATTCTCTATGGATAAAGCAAAGCGTGATTTTGGATTTGTTCCCCAATATGCAGACTTTAAAGTTATGATGATAGATTATAAAAAAGATTTAGATTCCAATAAATATCAGGAGCTCTTCCATTATGTTAAATAATAAAATGACTCCAGCAGGGAGTATAGGATATAGATTTATAAAAAGAAGTTTCGATATTGTTTGTTCTACAATATTGTTAATTCCGGTAGGAATTGTAATTGGTTTTTCTTCAATTTTCATCAAAAAGGAAGATCACGGGCCGATATTTTATATGGCCAATAGAACAGGTAGATATGGAAAAACATTTAAGATGTTTAAGTTGCGTTCTATGAAAGTAAATGCTCCAGATATACGTCTTGCTGATGGCTCCACATATAATGGAGACGATGATCCTCGCGTAACTAAGTTTGGAAAATTTGCAAGGAAAACGAGTATAGATGAATTACCGCAGATTATTAATATTTTTAAGGGAGATATGACATTTATAGGCCCTCGTCCAGATACCCCTGTAGGATCAGCTGCTTATACATATGAGGAGAAGATTATTCTTAGAGTACGCCCTGGTGTTACTGGATATAATCAGGCTGTAAATAGAAATTCAGTCTTAACAAAAGAAAAACTGAAAAATGATATTTACTATGTTAAGCATATATCGCTTTGGTTTGATATAAAGATAGTATTCATGACTATAGTTACAGTTCTGGGCCACAAAAATGTTAATAGAATAGATGCTACAACAGATAATACCTATGTTCTCAATGAAGATGGAAGTAAAACAGAAAATATTTCGGAGGTTAAATAATGCATAAAAGAATAATGATTTTGGGTGCGAGTATCCTTCAGCTTCCTGCCATTGAGAAGGCATTAGAAATGGGATTACAGGTTGTTGGAGTCGATATGAATCCAGAAGCAATAGGATTGCAGGTTGAAGGAGTTATTCCTGAAATAATAAGTACAATAGATATCCCAGCCGTTGTGGAAGCCGCAAAAAGACATAAGATAGATGGTGTTATGACATTGGCAAGCGATATGCCAATGAGAACCGTAGCTGCTGTGGCCAAGGAATTGGATCTAATTGGGATTACCAGTGATACAGCTCTGAGAGTGACTAACAAAGCTGAAATGCGAAAAGTACTTAAAGAACATAATGTATCGATTCCGGAGTTTTATAAAGTTTCGAATGAAGTGGAATATGAGAAAGCTATTTTATCATTACAATTTCCAATTATAGTAAAGCCTGCTGATAATTCTGGTAGTAGAGGAATTTTTAAATTGGAAAGTGGGGAAGATATTGAGCTGATTCAAGCGGCTTACAAGTACAGCAAGGAATTTTCTAGAAATGGAGATGTAGTGGTCGAGGAATGGATGGAAGGACCAGAAGTTAGCGTAGAAACACTTACAATCGACGGTACATGTCATGTGATTCAGATCACAGATAAGATTACAACTGGCTCCCCACATTTTGTGGAGATGGGTCATACACAGCCAACAAAACTTTCTGATTCGACTTCTGAACAAATAAAGATAGTAGCTAAATCCGCTAATAAAGCATTAGGAATTACAAATGGCCCGTCGCATACAGAAATTATTGTAACGAAAAGTGGCCCTAAGATTGTAGAACTTGGTGCAAGACTAGGCGGTGATTATATTACAACACATTTAGTGACGCTGTCAACAGGAGTCAATATGGTGGAGTGTTGTATTAGAATAGCGTTGGGAGAGAAACCAGATATAACTCCTAAGTTTGCTAAGGGTAGCGCAATAAGATATTTCAATCAAACAGCAGGAGTTATAAAGAACATATACGGTGTTGAGGATGCTAATCGTATGGAAGGTATTCAACAAGTTAGTATTACTCATGGTATTGGTGAAACGATAACACAGATTGACAGTAGTACAGCGAGAATGGGATTTGTGATTGCACAGGGGGATAGTGCGGAAGAGGCAGCTCGAATGTGCAACGGTGCAATGAGTAAAATAAAAGTAGAGATGGAATAAGAATATGAAAAAAGCAGTGATAGTTACTCCGTTTGATAATTATAGTTACAACGTTAGAATTAAATTTGTAGAGGAGTATCTTCAGAAAATTGGATATAACGTAAAAATTCTTTCTTCTGATTTTGATCATAGAAATAAGGAAAAGTATCAAAACAATCGAAAAGGATTAGAATTGCTGAAGGTGCCGGAATATAGGCGAAATTTATCACTTTCAAGAATTCAATCCCATAGGATATTTGCAAGAAAAAGCGTAAAGAGAGCCCTGCAATTGCAACCGGATTTGTTGTATGTTAGTGGGCCTCCGAATTTCCTTTTTAAATATTTTGCCACTAACAAAAGTAGTTTTAAAGGAACAAAGCTCATATTTGAACTCGGTGATATGTGGCCAGAAACAATGCCAATAAATGGAAAAAAGAAAACTTTATTTAAGTTTCCAATGAAGATATGGGCTTCATTAAGAGATAAATACATTGCAAAGGCTGATTTTACAATATTTGAATGCGATTTATTTAAAGAGTTAGTAAACACTAATATAAAGGAGATTAAAGGCGGTACCATATATTTATGTAAAGATGGTACAACAATGGAATTGCCTAAAGAACAAATTTCGAATGAATGTATAGAACTAGTTTATGTTGGATCTATCAATAATATAATTGATGTTGATTTGATAGTAGAAATCTCAAAAAAAATAGCGGTAAAGAAAAAGACAATAGTACACATTATTGGCGATGGTGAACAACGTCAAGATTTAATTTCTGAGTTAAGTGGAAAAAATATTGAAGTCAATTATCATGGAATAGTTTATGATGAGGTTGAAAAATCTAAAATATACAGTAGATGCAGTTTTGCTTTTAATATTATGAAAGAAACCGTATGTGTTGGTCTGACAATGAAAAGTATAGATTATTTTGAAGCAGGATTACCTTTGATAAATAATATTTCAGGCGATACACATGATTTAGTGGTAAACAATAGATGTGGATATAATGTTGATAGGAAGAATTTGGATACTGTTGTAGAAAAAATATGTGCGGTTTCAATGGACGAAGTAAGGAATATGAAAAAAGCCTCTAGAGATATGTATGATAAATATTTTAGTAAGACAGCATTTGAAAAGCAATTTGAGGAAATGATGAGTAAGTTATAATACAGAGGTGTCGAGATGAAAAAAATATTGATTTTTAACGGTTGGTATTTACCGTCTAAGCGATGTGGTGGACCGGTAACAAGTATTAGAAATACTGTTGAGGCGTGTAGTGATGAATTTCAGTTTTATATTGTTGCGTTAAATCATGATTTTGGTGACAACATAGAGTTTCCTAATATTCAAAAAGGATGGAACCAGGTAGGTAAAGCGAAAGTTCTGTATGTCCCAGATAAATATTTTGATTTTAATATGAATCATCTTGAAAAGCTGTTTACTGATCTAAAACCAGATCTAGTGTGGTTTTCTGGTATTCTTCATCCAGAAATCAAGCTTTATACGATGCGGTTGAGTAGGAAACTAAATTTTCCTGTATTGTTTTCTCCACGTGGAGAGGTTAGTCGAGATAGAGTTACAAATCTGAAAGCATATAAAAAAGTACCATATTTATTTTTAGCTAGGCGCTTAGGATTTTATAAAGGAGCATGGTTTCATGCTACCAGCGATGATGAATTTGAAGGCTTAAAATATTATATAGGTGCTCCAGCAGATAGAATTTCATATGTTAGGAATATACCGGTAATGCCGGATAATTATAGGGATGACTATGAAAAAAAATCCGGAGAAATTCGAATAGTATTTATATCAAGAATCCATGAAGTGAAAAACTTAAAATTTGCAGTGGAAGTAGCAACCAAAGTTAAAAATTATAACGTTATTTTTGATGTTTACGGACCAAAAGAGTCACAGGATTATTGGGATGAATGTGAGGAAATAGGGAAAAATGCTCCCACTAATGTGAAGTTAAATTATTGTCGAGTACTTGCTCCAGACGAAGTAGGAAGCACATTTAAGAAGTATGATTGTTTCTTATTTCCGACAATTAATGAAAATTATGGTCATGTTATAGCAGAATCCTTAGCTAATGGTTGTCCGGTGATTTTAAGTAAGGGAACAACTCCTTGGGATGATTTGGATAATATAGCAGGATATGTATGTAACCTTGGGGATGAAGAAGCGTTTGTTGAAGCTATAGGTAAAATAGCAGTATTAAATACCCAAGAGTTTAACTCATTATCAAATAATACGGTTGAGTATTACAAGAAGAAGATTGCCGAGGATGATGCAATTAAAGGTCATATAGATATGTTTAATCGAATTATAAGCTCTTAAGAAAAGGAATTAAATTTATTATGATAAAATTTATTGGAATATTATTAGGCCTGTTTTTTTTATTAATGTTATATATCTATTACCAAAAAGAAAAAGATTTTTTAGAGCCAAAGGTTTTGTTTTTGATATTGGAATTTATTTCTTACGTTCCTGGAATGATTCTGTTTACATCAGAATCATCTATAGAATTTACGGTTGCGGGATGTATGAAGGTGATGTTATTTGAATTAATATATGTTTTTTCAGCATTAGCAGGCATTAATTTATCGAGGAAGATATTTGTAGCGGAGAAAAACAAGGTATATGATATTCCACTAATTAATATTATTATATTTTTTGCGATCGGTTTTGGGGCGAAAATATTGGTTATCCTCAAGTTAGGTGGACTCTCATTTGTAATTCAAAACGGACAGCTTGCATACTTGATGCAATCCCATGGATATGGAATATATACTATGTTTTATAAATTTATGGTTGTTGCAATACTAGCAATGTTTGAAAAATTCGTCATTCACAAAGAACGAAGAGTATATAAAGTACTGTTGATTGTAATGATCTCTTTATACGCATTATCTTTTCTTATCTATACAAGCCGGACTCCAGCGTTTATTGTAGTATTGATTACTTTTTTTATATATAATTTTGAGATTCGAAGAATGAATTTATCAAGAGTGCTAAATTTAAGAGTTATTTTAGTAGTAGTATTACTTGTATTTTTGGCATATACAGCAACATTGAGTAGGACTGAGAATTCAAATAAAGTAAGTCAGTCCATGTGGGAAGATTTATTTTATAACTATACTAATGTCGGTCGTGATATCAAAGTTTATGATTACTTTTCTGATCATGAAAAATGGCTAGGAAAAGGATATCTTAATATTATTCCTTCTTTAATTCCAGGAACTAAATCGAAACCAAGTACGGATGATGGAATTTATTTAGTCAATATTATAAGAGGAAACGATATAGACATTAATGCCAACAGTGACGAATTGCCGAGTCAGACAGGAAGTGTACCATTTACAACTCCAGGATATATGTATGCCAATTTTGGTTTTGTTGGGGTTTTATTAGGAGGTATAATAGAAGGATTTCTTATAGGATTATCATATAAGAAAATGCAAAAAAACAAAAATGCATTTAATGTAGCTATATATTTCTATATGATATATTCTTTTGGTTTATCTACGGGAAGAATGGTGCCCACAATGATTTCCATTATCTTTATATGGTTATTTAAAAAAGTCATAAACATCAGAGTGAAAGTATATAGGTGAATTCAATAATGAACGAACGTAAAGTCGAATTAGATATATTAAAAGGCATTGGCATTATTTTTATGATAATGGGACATATTGAATATGGGGATATATTTAATAAACTTATCTATGGATTTCATATGGTTTTGTTTATATGTGTATCTGGATTTTTATATAAAGATTACAATGGATCCGTGAAATCATGGCTAAGAAAAAAAGGCAGAAGTTTACTGGTTCCATATTTGACCTTTGGTGCTCTATTTTTAGCAATTTCTTTAACTCAAGGTGTTTTGGGAATGGAACCGTTGGAAGATTTTAAATCTCATTTCATTAATTTTCTATGGATAAATACAGATGGCTTGGCTGTTGCGGGAGCGATATGGTATTTGACAGCTATTTTTATTATAGAATTTCTTTTCTTTTCGTTAAATAAAAAAGTTAAGAATAGAGTGATTAAAGTGGGGGTGATTCTAGTAATTTTTATATTAGGAATTATACTCGGAAATTTTGGGATAAGGTTACCATGGGCGATAGATGTGTCATTCGTTGGTTTGTTTTTCTATAGCATTTCAGTTTATTTGAAAAAATATGAAAGAAACTTAAAAAACATAAAAACATATGACATTTCTATATTATTAGTATTAGGAGTATGTTGTATACTTTTCAATGATGATGTTAATCTCAGGATGGGAAATTATGGGAATCCATTTTTGTTTGTCACTGGGTCACTTCTGACGGTGTTCGTAATATATAGATTGGCATTAAAGATATCTAAATATAAAAATATATTTGTAAATGAGATATCTTATATTGGAAAAAAAAGCTTAGTATATCTATGCTTGAATGAATTTGTGCTATTCTTTTTGAAAAGATTGATTATAAATACAAGTTCTGAGTTTATAGAGCTTATTAGTAGAATTGTAGTTTTGTTAATTACATTATTAGTACTCCATATAATTGATATCATTCTAGAAAAAACACCATTCAGAATAATGCTAGGAAAAGTGTATTGATCAAAACGCAGAAGGAGAAATAACAATTTATTATTAGATGTGTGGGAATGATGAATCAAAAAGTTAATGAATGGAGAATTATAGGATAAATACTAGTATAAAAAAACTGCTATTAAATATGTTGCATCAAATTTTAAGCATGGTTCCCCCATTTATTACGAGACCATATGTATCCAGAATATTAGGGCCAGATGAAATTGGATACAGATTATGGAAAGTCAATTCAGGAGTGAAGCATTCAAAATATATAAATTTTTAGAAAAAGACAGAATGTCAATAGACTAGACAATTATTGAAGGACATGTCTAAAGATAAGAGCAGCACAAAAAAAGAAATCAAAAATAAAAAAACATGGACAGTTTGCTTACATTGCAAAGCAAAGTAGAAATCAATTATAGATGTTGTACGTGTGTATGGTACACATTCAATAGAGGGCATATACAGGGGAGATTCTGATGATAGGTTCGTGAAACGAGTTGGGGTATATCTTGATGAAATAGTAGGAACAACATTGAACAGGTTAATGCAATACCATAAAATTACGTAGAGCACGGTTTAAATAAAGAACCAGAGAAAGAGCCAACGATTACTTATTACGTCACAGAGCATCCATCTAATAAGAGTGGTAAATAAAGGATTATGTATAGAAATATCTTGAAATTAAGTCTGAAATGTATTAATGACGAAAACGGATATTATCTGGAGAACATTTTCACGTTATTAAATGTGCGATTAATTATAATTGTTTATATTTAAGAGGTATACTTTCAGGGGACGCACATTTAATAAATAAAGCTGTAGCTACATACAGGATTCATTCGAAGAAATATTTCAAAAGAAAAATTTAGTAATAAGTTTATGGACAGGTGTTTAAATGGAAAAAATCTATTTATAATTATGCTATAAATAATTTTTAATTGGAATATGGTAAGCGATTGTTTAATTTTTTAATTAAATATGTCTACTTATTATTTTAATAGTTTTTCTAACTATAAATCGGTAAATTTACTTCGCATATTAAGGTGGGTTACATTAAAAGGATAGAGAATTCGTACTCATTTTTTATCAGTTTATTAAGAAGAAGTAAAATAAGTTTGGAGGGATAAAGTGAAAAGTAATTTAAAAACTAATTTTATATATAATTCTGCATATCAGATGTTGTCTATGATAGTTCCACTTGTGACTACTCCTTATATTTCTAGAGTTTTAGGTGCAGATGGAGTTGGAATTTACTCTTATAATTATTCGATTGCGGCCTATTTCGTTATGTTTATTCTTCTTGGTCTAAATAATTATGGTAATCGAGAAATAGCAATAGAAAGAAGCTGTAAAGAAAAAGTATCACGAAAATTTTGGTCAATATATTCATTACAAATACTTCTAGGAATATTTATAAATTTGTTATATTTTTTTTATTGCATTTTTATTGCTACGAATCAAGTAGTAGCGCTGACATTATTATTTTATACTTTATCAGGGATATTTGATATAAACTGGTTTTTCTTTGGGATGGAAGAATTTCGTATTACAGTTATTAGAAATACATTAGTAAAAATTCTTAGTACCGTAGCTATTTTTCTTTTTGTTAAAAAACCGAGTGATATAAATATATATACATTAATCTTATCACTTAGTTTCTTAGTTAGCCAAATCTTATTATGGCCATATTTGATAAAAAAAGTATATTTTTATAAGCCAAAGCTTTCAGAAGTAGTATCTCATATAAAGCCAAATCTATTTCTGTTTCTTACTGTAGTAGCTGTAAGTATTTATAGGACAATGGATAAGATTATGCTAGGATATTTAACTGATAATTTACAAGTTGGGTATTTTGAATCTTCAGAAAAAATTATTCAAGTTCCTATGCTCCTAATTACTTCATTAGGAATGATTATGCTACCTAGAATGAGCAATCTCGCAAACAATAAGAAAAGTATTGAAAGTAAAAAGTTAATAAACAAAAGTATTCTATTTGCAATGTTCCTATCCTCTTCTTTATGTTTTGGAATAATGGGGGTAGCAAGTGAATTTGTTCCCCTTTTTTTTGGTAAAGGTTTTGAAACTTGTATTTATTTATTTTGGATTCTGTTACCTAGTTGTCTTTTTTTAGCATTTGCTAATGTTGTACGAACTCAGTATGTTATTCCCAATAAATTGGACCAAATTTATGTGAAATCTGTTTTTATCGGTGCAATAGTTAATTTTTTATCTAATTCGTTACTTATTAAAAATTATTATTCTATTGGAGCTGCAATAGGTACATTATTAGCAGAAATAGCTGTGTGTGTATATATAAGCTATAAGATAAGAAATGATTTAGACATATCTTACATGGTATGGATTTCTGTACCTTTTATTATTTCTGGGATAATAATGTTCAGTGTATTATTAAATGTTAAATTACCCTTTGAAAGTTTAAGCTCCATAATGCTAGGGAAAATTTTGATAGGCGTTCCAATTTACATGGGTTCATTATTATTACAAATAATAATAATAAAATTAACAAAAAAAATTGTTTAATTTTTCCAATATAGAAGGCTTCTATATTGTTTATTGCTTCTTTATAAATATATCTAATAGAAGTTATGCTTCTATTATTTTTGGATGGGATAGGTTCTACTGGTGTATTTTTATTGATTTAAAAAATAGAAGATATATCATGATTACTCTGTACTAAATGTCTATTTAAAAGAGAAATGTTTAACTAAAAACATTTAGATCAAATTTGTTTGATCTATCGTAGCATACTTTTTTATTAGTTAAAATGTTCCGGTTGTCTGCCTTCGCTCATTAAAAAGAACAAACTAATGATTAAAATTGCCGGCAAAAAAACATTTCTATTTCTTCGGTTTATTGAATCAGGAAAAATTTTTATCGTCCATTGAATCCTTTGAAACAAAGCTTGCCAAAAATCTTATGTTTCGATGAATTTAGCCTGTTCGTAGTGTGTCTAGCTCCATGAGCTTCATCCTGATGGACGGTGACACCTATGAACTACTGGATATTTTAGAAAATCGACGATTTCCCTGTCTAGAATGTTACTTTATGCGCTTCTCATCAGAGGTTCGAGAGGCGATTAAATTAATGTGTGCACCTCTTATGTTTCCTTAGTGAAAAAACAGTTTCTAACCGCGAAACTGATCATTGAACGATTCCACATTGTCCAGCATATCGGTAGAACATTTCGCAATCAACGAATCAAAGAAACGAATTCATTGCCTAAACGTTGATCTTCTTTCCAAAAAAGTATAGGGTGAAAGCTGAAAAGTTACTGGAAGCTTCTACAAAAAGAAGAGGAGAAACTGGATTATATCAAATGCCTTTGGCGAATCTATTTAAAGATTATTTAACTGAGAATGAAATAGTGGATCGCTTTCTCAGAGACTGTCCTAGTCTACGCACTAGTTATCAACTCTATCAAAACTTACTTTATGCAGTTAAAAAACGTGAAATCGAAACGTTTAAGAATATTTGAATGTGGAAAAAATAGACCTTCTTAAGATTTATAATACGACTTTGAAAACTTTCAAAGATTTTCTTCCACAAATTGAGAACGCTCTAGGTTTTAACTACTCAAATGGTCCTTTGGAGTGTTTGAATAATCATATCGAGGTATTAAAACGAAATGCCTATGAGTTTCGAAGCTTTTATAACTTTAAATTGCGAATCATGATTCGATATGTGAAAGCATTGCTCATAAAATAAAAAATGACCAGAAAGAAAAAATTTCTTTCTGGTCAAAATCATTCTAGGATATCTCTTCACCAACATCATTTGACAAAGAGCCTAAGAATTATAGTATCAAAATAGATCACTATATTAATCTCGTTGAAATAAATCTCTAGTGTATACTTTTTCTTTTACATCATTAAGAATACTATCATATCGATTAGCAATAATACTATGACTTATGCTTTTAAATTTTTCTAAATCATTTATTACTTTTGAACCAAAAAATGTACTATCATCTTTAAGTGTTGGCTCGTAAATTATCACAGTGGCTCCCTTTGCCTTGATTCTTTTCATAATACCTTGAATAGAAGATTGACGGAAGTTATCCGAATTACTTTTCATTGTAAGCCTATAGACTCCAATAATCACTTCTTTTTCTAGAGACAAATCGAAAGTATTGTCATCATCGTAAGAATAATATCCAGTTTTTTGAAGCACGCGGTCTGCTATAAAGTCTTTTCTTGTTCGGTTACTATCGACAATTGCACTCATCATATTTTGAGGTATATCGTTATAGTTAGTTAGAAGTTGCTTTGTGTCTTTTGGTAAACAATAGCCACCGTATCCAAAAGAGGGATTATTGTAATGAGTGCCAATTCTTGGATCGAGACATACTCCATTGATAATATCTTTGGTATTTAATTCTTTCATTTCTGCATAAGTATCAAGTTCATTGAAGTAAGATACTCGAAGTGCAAGGTAAGTATTAGCGAATAATTTAACTGCCTCAGCTTCTGTGAATCCCATGAAAAGAGTTTCGATATCTTTTTTGATTGCTCCTTCTTGGAGTAAATCTGCAAAAGTATGAGAGGCTTCTAGTAAAGTTTTGTCATTTTGGTCCGTGCCAACAATAATTCGCGAAGGGTATAGATTGTCATATAATGCCTTAGATTCTCTGAGAAATTCTGGGCTGAATAGAATATTTTTAGTATTGTATTTTTCACGAATGCTTTCGGTATAGCCTACAGGTACCGTCGATTTGATAACCATTATTGCTTTTGGATTGACTGCTAATACCAATTCAATTACTGATTCTACAGCAGAAGTGTCAAAATAATTTTGTTTACTATCATAATTTGTTGGGGCAGCAATGACAACAAAATCAGCTTTTTTATAAGCGGTTGCTCCATCTGTCGTTGCAATTAAATTAAGATTTTTTTCAGCTAGATATTTTTCAATGTAATCGTCTTGTATTGGCGATTTCTTATTATTGATTTGTTTTACTTTTTCAGGAATAATGTCTACTGCTGTTACCTGATTGTGCTGAGCAAGAAGAATAGCAATGGAAAGACCTACATAACCAGTACCAGCTACAGCAATATTCTTCGACTGATGTTTTGTTCTGTTTGATTTATTTGATTCATTTATAAATAGATCTGTTGGTTCAAAATTTAGAACTTCGGCTAATGATTCTAATTGTTGTATTGAAGGGATAAAATCGAGAGATTCTAATCGACTAATTAAGGCGCGGTTGATACCAGTAGCTACTGCAAGTTGTTGTTGTGTCATTTTTAGAGATTTTCTAGAATCAATAATGATTTGAGCTAAACGTTTTTGAGATAACTTTTTCATGATATACTCCTTTTTGTTACTATTAATAACAAATGATTTTTTCTTCTATAACAGAATAGCTTATTATTAATAAATATGTCAATTTTTTTATTGATTAAAAAGATATTTTTTAGTTTTAAGTATTTTCACTTATTTTTTTGTTACTTAAAGTAACCTTGTAGATTGTGAATAACCTTATACATAAAAAGTTTCCGTGAGTCCCTACAATATAAAGAATAAAAAAATGTGATGTTTTAAACTGTAACCAACCACAATAAACTGCTTCTCAATTCTCCCCCATACGCAATACATAGGCGTCAAGCAGAATTCTCGCGATGATCTGGAGAGGCAAACGTGACCGTACTTCATAATCAGGGAAATAAGAACCTTCTGATTTGAAACCTACGAGATTGATCTCGCAATAGTCTTTCAGTGTAGAGGAATGATTGGCTGTAACTAGAATTGAACCAATCTCTGCATCATAGCAATTCTTTGCGGCAGTGACGAGTTCTTTTGTCTCGCCGTTCAAAGAAACAAAAATAACGCTGTCTTTCTTAGTTAGTTTTCGACTGATGCTTTTGATAATCTCTGGATCAGTATGCATTTGACAATTTTTTCCTGTTAATTGAAGTTTTACCAGCATTTCTTGGCCAATCATTTCTGAAAATCCTCGGGCAAAGACAAAAACCCGGTCAGCAAATTTGATTATTTGTATCGCATCCTCAATATTTCCGATTTCCAACATATTGATCGTACGTACCACTTCTTGTTCATTTTTTAGAATGGCTCGGCGGATGCCTTTGTCTACTTTATCTAAGAAAGAAAAATTGATGTTCTTGTTTTCTCCTTCTTTTAGATGATGCTTAAACGAAGTAAACCCTTCATAGCCTTTCTTTTTCATTGTCCGCACAATGGTGGCTGTTGAGACATTTGCTTGTTCACTTAGATTCACAATGGAGTAGTTAGGGATCTCTAGGATATGGTGTTCGATAAAGTTCCAGAGGTACTGTTCTGTTTCACTTAATTTGTGATCCATATTCTTTCCTTCTTTCACCAAAAGTTAGTTAAAAAATAGGCTCTTTGTCAAATGATGTTGGTAAAGAGAAATCTTAGAATAATTAGGACAGAAAGAAAACTTCTGGTTCTTTTTCAATAAGGACTGATGAGTGGTATAAAATCAAAATTGAGTCAGAAGGAACCTCATTCTGCCCCAGTTTTGATTTTTTATAATTTTTACTTTATAAGATTCTATTTTTTAAGCTGGAGTCGTTTCGGAAACAATCCAAGAAATAGTATCTGAATAATTTTTGCTTAAATCAATTGGAGGGTTTGTATTACCAGGTATTGGAGAACCAAAAAGTATATAGCGTGATAACGGTGATTTTGTGTTTCCTTAAGCTGATTAAGTAAATGTAATTTTTTTAAGATCAGTTGCTTCAGCAGCATTATTTTTCATTTTATCAGTTAAAGCAGTAGGTTCTGCAGCACCTTGTTCCGTTTATTCACTATATAACCATGTCCAATCCTTACCATCAGAAGTTTTGACTAGCATATACCCATCGCTATCTACATATTGAGGAGTATCGTTGACACTGAAGGTACGATCCTTAGAAGAATCTTCAAAAGATTTACCATCTGCATCTACAATTGCTAGTTGTCCCATACCATACTTAAATGTGACATTATCAGATTTATCTTCCTTTGTTTCATTGATTGTTGCAGGAACAGAGATTCCCCAATCTTTTGGTTGAGGGGCGGTACCTGTATAAGAAACTACTGTATTACCCTCTTTTGTAGTGTCCGCATGTACGGGCCAATTATGAAATTCTTAAAGCAGAGATCCCCATAATTGCTGCTGCTCCTAATGTGATCATTTTACTGTTCATACATTTATTCTCCTTTTTTAAGGAAGAAAAATTAATCATGTTAAATAACTTTTTTACAGATGAGAAAAAATATTTTCAGTTTTTTGAAGAGAAATATTAGAACTGCTATTTTCATAAGAATTATTCACCAATTGCTTAAAGAATGGAAGAAATATGTGAAGAGATCAAAAAAATTCATAGTATGGAAAGCATATACAAATTTTTTATTACAAATATTACCTAAAAAAACTAGAGATATTTATTTAAAAAAGTTCAACTCTTCTAAAAATTATTGGTTAAATAAAGGTGGTTCATTACCTTTAGATGTTGTGGAAGAATTGAAAAATTTTGATGTTTCATTTGTAGATTTAGGCAAACCAAATAATAATAGAAAGTATAAAACTGAATATTACTGGATTAAATTTTATGATTGTCTTGATGAGGTACCGGTTAAACATTTTCGATTGATTCCATCGTATAAAAGAATGTGTATTAAAATTCTAAAAAATGAGACATCCTGTCGATATATTTTTTTCTCAAACAAAGGATGAATTACAAAAGAAAGAAGAAACAATAAAATTATGGAAAACAGAAGAAATTTATAAGTCCTGTTTATAAAGTGTGTAGAATTCAGATAAATAAAATACGAGCAAATGATTATAATTCTAATAATGTAGCTCCTACGGAACTAAAATTATTAGAAAAATCAATTTTAGCAGATGGTTGTACAATGCAATTGTCTATTATTATGTAAATGAAAAGAATTACTATGAAATTATTGATGGTTATCATAGATATTTAGTAATGAAAAAGTTAAAAGAGATTGCAGAAAGAGAAGAAAATCATTTGCCAGTAGTTATCATTGATAAACCAATAGTCGATAGAATTGCCAGTACAATTCGCCATAATCGAGCAAGAGGTAGATCATATGGTAGAAATTATTCAAAAGTTAGTAGGATCAGTAGTAAGTGATCAATGGATTATATAACAAACTTGGGTATGGACAAAGACGAGCTATTAAGGTTGAAGAAGATTAGCGGATTAGTTTCTTTGTTTGCAAAGGAAGATTTTTCTGAAGCATGGGAAGAGATATAATTATTTACCTTAATTTAAATTTAGGCAGAAGTTGCTGCCATCCATTCTTAAGTTAAGTAATGAAATATTTGATGATGTTAAAGATACTTTTGAAAGAATTTTAGAATTGTACCATTGGAGATTCTGAGAAGAATACAAACCCAAGTATATAGAAAACTATAATTTTCTATATACTTGGGATTTTTACAAGTTATATCTGGATCAATAAGAACCATGGAGTATTTAATTGTAATGGTCCACCAATATGTGGAGAAATATACTAAACTGAAATTTTCAGTTATGGTATAATGTTTATGCTGTCTGCTACCCCGGCCTATTCTGGCAAGGGGAGGAGGTTGTATAATGAATTACCTTTTCGATATGTTTTTTGCAATTGTAGCAGAAGTAATCGCGCATTACATCTGTAAATGGCTTGATTGCAAAATTATTGCCAAAAAAGACAGTAAGCCTACCTGTTAATCTGAAAAGAACGTAAAAGAAAACCACTAGCCCGCCAGCTAGTGGTTTTTGGTGTATAATGAATTATCTTTTCGTTAAAACAATTATACCATATCTATTAATAATTACAATCAATTAAATACAATAGATAAAGTTTGTTTTTTGCAATTGCGGCAGAAGTAGCAGCCCCTACATCTGTAAATAGCTTGATTGCAGAATTGTCAAAAAAGACAGTAAGCCTACCCGTTGATCTGAAAAGAACGTAAAAGAAAGCCACTGGCCCGACCGCTAGTGGCCTTCGGTCGTAATATGAACCTGTTTTTGATAATTTTATCATAGCATATATTCTGTTAATTGTAATCAGGAAAATACTTGTTTGTAAACTTACAAATAAGTGCAATTTTCAAGTCTACTCTTTTAAATAGCTATAGCAAAACAAGTTAATAAATTACCCCTTAACATCTGCTTAGATTTTTAGGCTAAATTATGTGTTCTTTGGTTATTGCTGCTCCCCTTCTTACTCTCTTAAACACTTAACTAGTTACATTCACTTATTTTCAATTATTTAATTATATAGAAAGATTGTTCTTTCTATATAATTAATATAAAAAAACTCTAAAAGATTTTTTTGGAGGGTCAATCTTATTTAGATAAATTCAACTTTTAATTCTTTTCCCATAGCATGAGCAATTGCTGATAGCTTCTCAAAAGATACGTTATCCCCACGTTCAATTCGAGCGATAGTTGCTTGAGTGGTCTCTGCACGTTCAGCTAGCTCAACTTGTGTTAGTCCCGCCTCTTCTCTTGCTTTATATAGTGCTATAGCAGTTTGCAGTTTCTCCCCTTCACTCTGATAAGCTTCTGCAAAGGCGGTATCTTTTTTCATATCTTTAATTAAATCATCTATCTTCATTTTCAAACCATTCCTTTCTTAATTCCTTTGCATGATCTATTTCTTTTTTGGGCGTTTTTTCTGACTTTTTTGTAAAGCCATGTGTGATTACATATCGCCCATTTTCAACATGAAAATATAACCCTCTTTGAATATTTGAACCAACTTTACTTCTCAATTCATATAAATTGGTATCTATTTTTTTAACCCATTTTAAACGTTGTGCGACTAACAGGCCATTTACTTCTGTTTCTTTGATAGTTCTTAATAATTTTGCACGATCTTTAATAGGCAAAGCGGTAACCCACTCTAAAAATTCATCATGTCCATTTGGTCGTTTATAAGTTTCGAATTCTATCTTATCCATGCACTTATTATATCATATATTTTATTTATTTCAATTTTTGTGTATAAATTAATTGACAAGCAGCTCTCAAATTGGTATAGTCCAATTGTAGGGTTACTTCTCTCCCCTACTATTTGAAAGGATGAATATAATGAAAAATACGGAAATATATATAAAAATAGATGAAATATTGCTTCATATGCCAGCTTATATAAAAGATTTTGTTCAGGAACGTGAGGATAAAGATCAATCTCCTCGTACAACGCTAGAATACTTGAAAAATTATAAACTCTTTTATAATTGGTTATTGGGCGAAGCTATTGTTGCTGATACTTCCATCGCATCAATAAAGCAATTAACAGCCTATGATTTAAATCTATATAAGTCCCGCTTGAAGCGTCGCGCAAAAGAAAATGTCAAAAAAGAATCCACTAAATCTCAACTTGAAGACAATAATAACTTGGGCTTATCGATCCCTACTATTAACCGAAACATCACGGCACTAAAAGTTTTGTTTAAGTACCTTTCTACGAGCTCGAATAATCCTTTAGGAAAGCCATATTTAGAAAAAAATCCTATGGACCAAGTATCTACTATTGCAGATAAAACAACTTTAGCTGCACGTGCAAATGCTATAGAGAAAAAATTATTTTTAGAAGATGATACGCAAAACTATTTGGATTATATCGCAGTGGATTATAAGAACACTTTGAGTAAAAGAGCGTTAGTTTATTATCAAAGAGATATTGAAAGAGATCTTGCCATAAATGCTCTTATTTTAGGGTCTGGATTGAGATTATCAGAAGTTGTAAATATTAATTTGGAAGATCTATCTTTAGAGAAGAACAATGTCGTAGTGACTAGAAAAGGAAATAAAAGAGATGCTGTGAATATAGCAGCTTTTGCTATGGAATACATAGCAAATTATTTAGCCATTCGAAAAGAACGGTATAAAGCTTCAGACGATGAAAAAGCCTTTTTCCTAACAATCTATCAAGGAGAAGCAAAACGAATCTCAGGGATTGCTATAGAAAGAATGGTAGCAAAATATTCGAAAGGCTTCAGGGTCCAAGTCAGTCCCCACAAACTACGTCATACGTTGGCCACTAGACTCTATCAACAAACCAATTCTTTAGTACTTACGGCACAACAATTAGGACACTCTAGTACTAATACAACAACTTTATATACCCATATAGACAACGCAGCTACGATTGATGCTTTGAACGCTTTATAGATGTAGTAAACAAGTATAATAATGAAGCTTCCCTCTAAAATTAGACAAAAACCTAACTTTAGAGACAAGCTTCACTACCGTTTTTATATTACTAAACTACCAGTTGCCAATCAGAATAACTGATATAAAATCTCTTAAATAAAGCTTGAAAAATCAAGAAAAAAATTGTGATTGTTAAAATACTATGCAATTAATAAACCAGTCCACAATACTAACATAATAAAAGGAGAAGTATTCTTATTTCCCTCAACAATAAATGAAGACTTTTTTATTGTTAATAGTTTATTTTTCGATTATTGGATATGAGACTCGCATTCAGAAACCATAGAAAAAAATGTATATGTTTTAAATATTAAGATGAGCGTTATAACTTGTGACTGTAAGTTATTTGTTATTTAAAGTTAGGGACAGTGCCAATTGTTTTAATTTCAAAGGCTTTTTTTATATCTTCTAAATTAGAAGATATTTGTTTATCAATATGGACTATATTACCTTTTTTATATTTTCTTATATTATCTTTAGCTAAAACATTAAATACATATCCTTGAAAGTGTATCGAGTTAGCAGGATTTAATTTAAATTGAGGAACTTTCACCACAGCTGATTCAAAACATTTGTCACACTTTTTTATTTTTTTACCTTTGTAAAAATATTCGATTGAATAATCTATTTGACACGACTCATTTGGTAGGATATGTATGTCAATGTTTTTCATCTGTTTCATAGGTATTTCAAAATCCAAAGTATTAAAAACATATAATTCTCTGTAATTATTTACATCTAACTCTACTAAATTTGTCTTTGGAACAATAGAACCTCCGCCCATTCCTCCATAATAATCATTATCAACTACAATATTTTGTTCTATCTCTGGTATTCTATTATAAATGTTACTAAACGTTTTAAATACTTCCAAAAATTCAGTTATCTTCATTCATCTTACCTTCTAAGTTTTCATTATAGTTATTTAATTATACACGAAAAAACTAATATCTAAATTATCCTCCCAATTTAAATCCACGCAACGAAGCACCTATCTCATCTTCGGTAATTCCGATATATCTTTTTGTAATTGCTTGAGAACTGTGATTGAAAATGAACATTAAGGTAGCAATGTCTTTCGTTCTCTTATAATAATGATACCCGAAAGTTTTTCGTAAAGTGTGTGTCCCTATATCTGTTCTTTCTAGCTTCTTGGCTACATCAGCATAGATTTGATACACGCGATCTCTAGTGATATGCCCTCCCTGCTGCCTGCTTGGAAACAACCATTCATGATCTTCTTTTCCTTCAGTGTAAATTGAAATTTCTTCTCTTAAATTATCTATAAAAATTGGCTTTCTCTTCCCTGTTTTTTGTTCGACAATTACAGGCTTATCTATTCCACAAATGTCCCCTACCCTAAGTTTTATAATATCAGACATTCGCAAACCATTATTTATCCCAAATAGAAACAAAAAGCTATCACGTTCAGCGTAAGTTGTTCTTCGTAGCCAGAATTGAAAATCTTGAATCTCTTCCATCGTTCGCAGCGGTTGAACATTATAGTTCAAATTGTTCACCTTCTTAAAAATATTCTGAGTTCTTTATTTTAGTTATATATTAACATAATCATAAACTGATAGATACTAAGATTTAAAAGTCAATAAAATCAATGAGATGAGTTTATGATTTTATATCATTTCAGTAACTCAGAATATTCTGGAAATAACAAACAAAAAAAGTGTTTTTTGCTTAGGAGCATTCTGAGCGCGTTTCAGTTTTTTTGTTGAAGGATTACCCAAATAAGGCTTTAAAATGTACGCAGATAAATTGGGATTTTAGTCAGCATTCTAATGGTTAAATTAGCCATTTTTTATGGAGTAAATATATAAGTAAATTTTGTCATAATTACAAAATATAGGCTAGTTTCCTACTTATAGATCAGTTTATATAGTATCAATCAAGCTATTTTGATATTTAAGTAATCCAATAAAAAGGTAATAACATACTACCTTAATCTGTAATTGAGGTAGTATGTTATGTTGATTTAGAATCCAATTCGTCATAATATATTTGAAAAAATGGAGACTAAGGAATACTGCTATATTTTAAATATTATGGAAAATGAATAAACTACTACCCTAATTGTGAATTAAAGTAGTAGTTTATTAGTGTCCATAGTATAATTTTAATTATTGAGGCTGAAAATCAAACAGATTTTTTAGCTATCCCTATAAGTTTTTACCAGGTACATTAATAGCAATGTTGGTAGCATTAAATATTTAAAGAGGTAGAGGATATTAAGTTATATACCATATAAAAGATCATATGTAATGATACTTCTAAATATGTATAAAGTACTACCCTAATTTGTAATTAAGGTAGTACTTTATCAATGTTTATAGTTCATCCCCCAACTATCATGTAGGAATGTTTCAGTCTCTTGTTCTATTTCTTCTACTGTGCGAATGATAGTACCATCTGTGTCTATTTCAGGAATTGTAGGTTTCTTTTTTCTAAATAATTCAATATCACGCATAACATTATTAAAAAGATCTTGTTTATCTTCTTGAGTCAAATGCTGCTTGATATACTCATCAAGTGCTTTTCTTAATAACTCATCCCTAGTAAGATTTGTTTCATATTTTTCGACCATTACTCTAGAGGTGGCGTTCAGTAGTGGTGATAGCTTCAGGGGCATTTGGGCAGAAAAAGAACGATCAAATTTTCTTATGGGAGCCCCTACCCCTTTTGACTTCTTAGGAGGAACTGTTTTTTTTGTTGGCCTTTTTGGTGATTGAACAGAATCTGTAACATTAACTTTTTGAGCTTCAGTAGTTTCTTTACTAGTAACAATGGCACTTTCACCAGCAGTTATTGAATCAACGGAAATTTTTTTCGATTCTTTTCTTGCAGCATTTCCAGCTCGTATTTTATTTAAACCTTTATTTGGCTTAAAGATACCTAGATCTTTTATATCAGCCATTGGATCCCCCTCCTACTCGTACCAAGTTTCATGTTCAACAAGTTCATCATATATATTGATAAAAAGTTCATGAGAACGTCTATCCCACTGTTTTAGCTTACCAGCTTTAGTCAATTCCATAGTTATTCCTGATCCATCATAACGTTTTAATCTTGCATTTTTAAGTACTACATTTTTCAATAGATGATCGCCGTAAATTTTTTGAGCCTCTGCATACATTTCTTGATCTACGGCATCTCCACTCTCAAGCATAAAAGGAATGACTCCAGCAACCTTTAAAGTTGTATCAAATTCATCAACAAAGAAGTCCATGTATTCTAAGTATTGCATAGCATTTCGCATAGATTTTACTTGTGTTTGCAAAACAACAATCGCGAAATCAGCTATATACATTGCGGATTTACTATAAACAGAAATTGAAGGTGGTACGTCCAGATAAATCACGTCAAATTCTTCTAATAAAGGTGCCAATCTTTTTTCCATGTAAAGAAGTTTATCTGAAGAATCTGAAAACTGGTCTTTGATCCAATCATCGTAAAGTTCAAAACTCATATCAGCTGGTAATATATATAGATTATCTACTACTTTATATACAGCTTTTTCTGGATCAACACGAGTATCATTGACTACTACCTTATCCCAGTTGACTTTCCCATTTTTTTCCAATCCTAGTTCTAGAGGAGGCGTTCCAACAAGAACGTCAGTAATTGTATATTGATAATCTAACGGTTCACCATCTCCACCACCATCTTCAACTGGAAAATTCATATGGGTTAAACTCATAACATCTGAAGTATTCCCTTGCATATCTAAATCGATGATCAATGTTTTTTGTTTTTTTGCCACGGCAGATTCAAAACCTAACATTTGGGCGCAAGTACTTTTTCCAACGCCACCTTTAAAGTTACCAATTACAAATTTTTTGGACAATCTCTATCACTCCTTTATCTATTATATACTACCTTTTTTAATATGATAACATACTACTTCAATTAAATCTATAAAATATAATATATACTACCTTATTATTTTTAAATTATAAAATATATAAAGAAAGCTTATTTCAAGACATAAATACGTAATGATTTAATAAATAAAGGTCATAAATAATAGTAATTATTTTTATCTACTACTTCAAAAAAGTATAATATATACTACCTTTTTAACTTTTTTTGGAATTAAATAATCAGTTATACTTTAATGAATTAATAAAAAGCATATGTTTCCTAAAATGATAAATATATATCAAGTATGTTATAATCTTTTGTCGCCTATCCTACAGTTTTGCGACTGAATTGAGGTGTAACTTGTGCTTAAAAATATCATTTGTCCCCTTCTTGTAGGGTTGTTAGTAGTAACATACGATTATTGACTGAGTAATCGTAACAAGAAGTAAAGCAACAAAAGGCGACATCAGATCACAAAAAAGGCCCCTAGAGAATCCTACTTCTCTAGGGGCTTCGTGTAACTTGTGCTTGTATCATTAGTGAGTTTATTGTACCACATACTAATAAAGTTAGCTAATTTTATTAGCTAACACAAATTCTATTAAAAACGGAGCTTAATTAGATACACGTTTTATGTATCCTATATTTTTTTATTTTTGACCTCTTAAACATTAAAAGTATATTTCCGAGGACTCGTGCTGCAAAATGTATAGATAAAAATTGACATTCTATTGCTAAAGTGATAGTAGTATCAAAGTAATAAATGACTAGTGTAATTTTTCATAAATATCTATTATATACTACCTTAAGATCTTTAATTGAATACTACCTAATATTTACAAAAAATTCTTTGGTAGTAATTAATTTTGTTTCTTACTAAATAAAGGTAGTAATTAATGTTTATTAAAGGTAGTACATTATTGAACATTATTTTCATTATAGTAGTATATAATAGATTAAATTAGTAGTTCGTAATTATAATAAAGGTAGTACGTAATAGGAAATAAAGGTAGTATATTATACTATTATTAAAGGTAGTACTTAATTGTAAAAATAGGATTTTATTTATTAACTACAAAAAACAAGTAGCTACATTATATATGTAACCGCATTATTTAGAAAATATATGGGAAACATATGTAAAAAAATAAATACATACTAATTTAATGAATAGGAGAATTAAATTAGTATGTATTATGTATTTAAAGTAGTAGATAATTGCTATTTGAACATATTTTGGTAGTAGATATTTCATTATAAAGGTAGTACATAATTAATTTAATTTGTTAGAAAGGGTAGTACATTAATGTATATAAAGGTAGTAACTAATATATAAATAGAATTAATTAAGGTAGTAACTATTTTTTTTGAGAAGAAAAATACTTGTACATAATGTTATCTTCCTCTATTCTTAATATAAATATAAAAAGAAAATTGATATGTGGTTAAGAAGAATAACTTGCTATCGGTCAAGAAAAAGCTTTTTGACAAAAATATAAAAGAATATATTGAGCTATTTAGATGAAACAAATTTATTAGATAGTCAAAAAAAACAAAGGCACTCAAAAAACTATTTACAAAGCATTATAACAAGTGCTATCGTTATAAATAGGAACAATTATAAAAAACAAAAAAAGAGACGGAAATAATTGACTTTGGTCGGATCAATTATTTCTGAATCACATGAACAGTACTCATGTGTTCGTGCTCGTCTCAATAAATAATTAAGTGGTCTCGCAAACCACTTAGTTGTTTTCTAAATGTGC
>NZ_JBFOFP010000014.1:0-27499 GCF_040887305.1 Enterococcus sp. C57
GTCAAAGTGTTTCAAGATACCGATAATGAAAAGCAATATGCATTATTGGGTGAAGAAGATAGTCGTGGTGTAAAAAACGAAGTCCTATTTGTTGTTCAACTGGTTGAAGAAGATGGCCAATATAAAATTGATAATTTTCGCTATGAACAACTTCATGTACATTGAATACTAAAAAAGAGGGAACAGAAATGAAAAAAATATTATGAAAAAAATGAGCTACTACAAGATTTTTTACACCGATACTTAAACTACGTAAAAAATGAACTTTTAGCTGATGGGAAAGTAACAGAAGCACAAATTGTTTTATCAAGGCTGGATAGTCATTTATGTTTATGGGATCAAACAAGGATAGAAAAGTTAAAATACCAAGATATACTGGAATCTTTACAACGAATTGATCAACCAATTGGTATATTTTTTAGAAGATAATTCCAATCATTTTAAGAATATATACGTTGTTAAATTATGTTTTACATGGTAAGATTCGTTGTGAAGAGGGGGAATGTAAAATGATTAATGTAACAGCCAGAAAAGTTGGCAATTCAATCTCTATTTCAATTCCAAAACAATATAAAGTTGAAGCAGGAACAGAGTATGTCACCTATAAATCAAAAAATGGTGGATTGATTTTTACGCCAAAAATAAAAAATCCATTTTTGTCAGATGAAGCTTTTCAAAAGGCTGAAGATGAGGAATGGCAATTTTTAGCTCAGGAGGAGATAGAAAAGGATGTATGAACCGCAACAAGGTGATCTCATATGGTTGAATTTTACGCCTTCTTTTGGGAGAGAGATGAGGGGGAAACACCCAGCACTGGTTGTTTCTTCCAATGCGTATAATCGAAAAACAAATTATATTATTGTGTGTCCAATTACTTCAGGCGGAAATGATTTTTCTGGTTATATTCCATTGCATGGATATAAAATACATGGGAGAGTGAATGCGACACAAATTCATAGTTTCGATACTGATCGAATTGTGAGTAAAGAGTTTATCGATCGATTAAGAGGAGAAGACTTTTTATTAGTGAAACAAATCTTAGATTATTCACTAGAAATTGATTTTTGATGATTGATAAAAACTGAATTTGGCTCGATACAATATATTTTTAGAGTGTATCATAATATTTTTAATTTTTATCCATTATAGGATTGGAAGATTGAAGATATTTGGACAGCATATATTGTCAAAGGAAACTAGAAATATTTACTTGAAAAAATTTCATTCTTCAAAAAACAGACAATCATAAAATTAAATTTTATGATTGTCCAGATGATGTATCAATTAAACACTTTCGATTGGTTCTATCTTATAAAAGAATGTGTATTACTATCTTAAAAAATGATACTTTTGTTGCTATATGGGTTTTTCTCAAACTAGAGATGAATTACAAAAAAAGAGAGACAATGGTTCTATGGAAATAGATGAAAGATTTTTAAATCCTGTTTATAAGGTTTATAGAATTCCAATTAGTAAAATTCGAATTAATGATTATAATCCAAATAAAGTAGCGCCTAAGGAGTTAAAATTATTAGAACAATCTATTTTAGTAGATGGATATACAATGCCGTTTGTTTGTTATTATGTGAAAGAAAAAGATTATTATGAGATTGTAGATGGTTATAATGGTTATTTAGTAATGAAAGAAATCTCCTGAAATTGCGAAAAGAGAAGAGAATCATTTATCTGTAGTTATCATTGATAAACTAATAACTGAAAGAATTATCAGTACCATTCGATACAATAGTGCTAGAGGTAAATATTCCATTGAAATTGTGCAGATGCTAGTAGAGTCAGGATTAAGTGATAACCGATTTAAATTCATCAAAGCATAAGACATTAGGCAAAGTCTGGTTGAAAGGGTTCGATGGGCGGTAGAATCTCTTCATGACACGATAAACCGAAGAAATGGAAATATTTTTCTAACTAGTGATTTCCTTTATCATCTCATTTAAGTGAGTAACGATAGATCAACGAACTTTTTGACTAATAAACAGTGTTTCTTAGCGACAGAGATATCTCTACGAAGGCAATCTGGCAGGACTTTCATTTGAATCGTTGTTTCTTTAACTCCCATATAGGCCCGATACTCAAAGAATTCATTAAGTAACAACAGGATGGTTGCCGTCCCCCAATGAATGATCTTAGAGGGGACGACACAAAGACAATGCGGACATTCTTCTGGCGTGTATTAGAGAGTATCTTTGTAAATCAAACAAATTTGCCCATTATATTTTTCTTTGGTTAAACAATTTTCCTCGAAATAGATATTTAAGTCTATAATATTTAGGTTATCATTGATAAGCTGAGTATAAGATATCTTGAATCCTTTTATGAATTGGTTCGCCAAATTAATTGTAAAGGATTTCAGAGTATCTTTTCTATATTTTTACATCCAAAAGTATAGAAACTATTTAAATGGATATATTTAAATAGTTTATTATTTTTCTGTAGAAATTGTTTCTACCGATTGAGTAATTGATTTTACAAGTATTTTCTATAAATACTTATCATTCAAAATATATAGGTAGGCAAGTATTTTAATATACATATTTATGTTAATCTTATTAAAAACATAGAAAAAGCCTCCTGAATTTTTCTCAGGAGGAATTATAAATAAATAGGGGGACTTATTTATCTAAAATTCGCATTTTTTATAAGTTTTAAAATTATTATCTTAATCTTTTTTATTTAATAGATTCAAATATGTAGGAAAATTATTGA
This sequence comes from Enterococcus sp. C57, assembly GCF_040887305.1. NCBI lineage: Bacteria > Bacillati > Bacillota > Bacilli > Lactobacillales > Enterococcaceae > Enterococcus > Enterococcus sp. C57. Next base: position 2,725 of record NZ_JBFOFP010000014.1, read on the forward strand.
TAACAATACTTACTACGATGTTAATATTAGAATAATACAATACAACTTAGAAAATATAAATTTTCAGAAGCATATATTAGAGAAGTTTCTATAATTATTCCTGATAACTTTAGAAAAAGAATAAACTTCATAGTTCATTCAATTATTCTTTCCACTATAAACTCATAGCACCTCTTAGTATAGATATTTTAAACTAAGAGGTAACTATGATGGTGGGTGTTTAAGTTAGGTAATAGAATCAGCAAACAATGTAAATCAAAAATATTCAAGGAGACAATAACAATTTATTTAAAAATCTCTCTCTATCTTTAATCACCTAACTTGATTCTATTATAAATAAAAAAATCATTACATATTTTTTTATTTTTAGTAAACATATATAATTTATGATTTTTTTTATACTATTGATTAGGAAATCGGGATTATTTATTGAATAACAGTTATGATAGTTTAAAAAATAAACAATAATAAGAAAAAAAGAAAGTGCATTTAATCAGAATAATTCTAAAATTAAATTGAAAAAAAGATTTAGATAATTATTCAAACCAATAGCTTATAAGGCTGAAATTTAAAGTCTTTTTTTCATAAAGTATAATTGTCATTATAAATAATTCTATATACTTATTGACCATTTCCCAAAACTTATATATGAATTTTATTTATAATTGACAATTCATTTCTCTTCCAATATCTCAAATTTTTAAACTCTGTAAGAAGGAGAATAAGGGATTAATCTCTTATTCCCCTTTTCTATTTTTACGAGTTAATTGATAAATTTAGCATCTTGAATATTTGTAATAATTTGTTGTACATGTTCATCATAATTATTTTTTAAATAAAATTTTGCCATTTGGTAAACTGTTTCATATTCCTTTGTTCCATCAAAATTACTAAATATTTCTATTAGACTTTTAATATCAGGATCTGTTTGTATTGTTTTTCGATCTTTTGCTGTTCAATCTTTCTTTTGTTTTTCTAGTAAAATCTGCGACTCATCTGTAGACATTCTAGATGTTTTAACTATTTCTTCAACTTTAGGTCATTTTTTTCATGCTTTGTCAATGCCATAATAAATACTTCCGTAAATTATTATTTGTCTAGTGTATTTCTTTAGAATCACTCTAGAAAGTGACCTACTCACTACTTAGCTAAACTTATCGGTTTTTAAAACTTTAAATGAGATATTTTTGGGAAAACAGCATACTTGATAGCTTATTTTTTCACTAGCAATGGTGTCTCTTATTTACCAATCATGAATGAAAAGTTAATGGTCATTCAAAAATGTAGGTTTTTAGCCCACAAATAACAAGGTTACCTATACGACAATTTTTTTCTTTATAATCTTTAATCTGATAAGACTTTCCATTAATTTTAGTAATCTTAGCGTGGTACACTAATTGATCGATGAGTGCATTTGTTAAGTTTTTATCTTGAAAGATTTCAGCCCATGGAAACAAAGGAATATTCGTTGTAAAAATCTGATCAAAACGTCTTACTTTCTTTATACGAATATCATCCAATTCCTTCATACTATATCTTAAACAAGTAGATAAAATGAATTTTGGTAATAAAAATATTATTGACAAACGAAAACGATTATAGTAAAAATGACTAAAACGTTTTCTTTTTTTGTTTTAGGAGGATTAGTTTATGAATGTTCAACCCCATATTCGTCTAAATTCTGATATAGATGTTGATAGTGCCATTATTGTAGGAGATCCTGCTAGAGTTGATTTAATATTAACTATGATGAGTAATTTCCAATTTTTAACTTACAATCGAGAGTATAAATCATCTATAGGAATTTACCAAAATAAAAAAATACTAGTTCTTTCCACAGGGATCGGAGCTCCTTCTACTGCTATCGCAATTGAAGAGTTAAATAATATTGGCATTAAAAAAATTATTAGAGTAGGTTCTGCAGGAGCTATGCAACCTAATATTGATCTAGGAAGTATAATTATTGCTGAGGGAGTTGTAAGGGATGATGGACTATCAAAGAAATATATTCCAAGTATTTATCCTGCAGTCCCATCATTTAATTTGCTTGCTTCTGCATATAAATATAAACCTAATGCAAATTATGGAATTGTAAGATCTCACGACGGTTTTTATATGGATGATAATGAACAATGTGAAGATTTTTGGACTTCTAAAGGGATTATCGCCGCTGACATGGAATCAGGAATTTTATTTATAGTTGGTCGTCAAAGAAATATCGAAACCTTGTCGATATTAACGAATGTTGTTCCTTACAAAAATGATCTTAGAGAGGGAGTTAATAACTTTGTAGACCAGGATAGACAAATGATAAAAGGTGAGAAAGAAGCTATAAAATTAGCTTTAGACATTTTGAGTGATTCATTTATTTAGAGGTGAAAAGTAATGCAGAATAATTCTCATTCGTGGTTATATAATCAATTATTTTTGGATTGGAAAAAATTTGAAGTCATTTATTGTTTAGTACTGATTACTCTTCAATTATTAGTTTATGCAATTGCTCCTGATAGTTTGGTTGGAATGTTATCTGGTGTAACTGGGATCATGTCCTTAGTATATGGAATGAAAGGAAGAAGAGTAGCATTTATTTTTGGTACAATTCAATGCATTGCAATGACTTACATAGCATGGATTAGCCATGCATATGGTTCTTTTTCAATGGATATTATTTATGTTATTTCTCAACCAATTGGTTGGTTTATGTGGGGAAATGATGAATCAGTTCATCAATTTTCAAATAAAATGCGCCAATTAATATTCTTTGGTGCATTTATTGCTTGGTTAATGGGATGGTTTATTTTAAGTCAAGTAAATGGTCAATTACCTTATTTTGATTCAATAAATTTTGTATTGAGCTTTATTGCGCAAATTCTTTATATACTTAAATATAGAGAGAATTGGTCTCTATGGATTATAGTAAACTTGGCCAATCTTATTTATTGGAGTGTTTTAACTATACAAATTTTAAATGGAGATACAGCTATAGGTACTTTGGGTGCTAATTTATCTCAAGTGGCTTTACAAGCAGCATTATTATTTAATTCTATTTATGCTACAAAAGTATGGGCAGAAAACAGTCGAAAGTAAATGTTAAAAAAGAATAAAATTACTTGTCAATGTACTAAAACTCTCTATAAAATCAAAATATATCTTTATTTTCCAAATAAATGAATTTTCTCCGACTATTTTAACATATTTAGGCATTCATCCCTTATAAGTAGGGATGAATATTGTTCGGTGTTAGTAAATCGGAAATCGAAAAAGTAAATGATATAATTTTTTTGATTCCAAGCTCAATTGTGTAATTTCAGTCTGAAAACGTCCGATTGAAAGATATTGAACTAGCACCACAAGTAAAATGTGAAGTCATTCATGATGATGCAGGTGTAACAATGATTGTGATTAGAGTGAGAACAGAACTAAGTCTGTCATAGCATTATGTTGTAGTTTGCATTTTGACCGAGAGAAGCGTAGGAACTACGAGAATTAGCTTGGTCAATAAGAGAAAACTCTGCAAGTGAAAAGATAAGCTAGCAAGTATGCTCTTTTCCCAAGAACTTCCCACTTCAAGCATTAAGAACAATCAGGTTTAGCTAAGTGGCGAGTAGTTCACAATTTTTATTTCAAGAAGTGATCTTATGGAACAAAATTCAAAAATCATTTTGCGCAAGAAAATTTGTCAATTAACAAATGATCCAGAATGGTTAACGCATCCGGAAATCGTTGCTGAAGTGCAAAAAATTTCCAGACTTTTAGAACACCCTTATTTAATACATTCTTATAATACAGGCTCTTTGTCAAATGATGTTGGTAAAGAGAAATCTTAGAATAATTTGGGCAGAAAGAAGAAAAACTTCTTTCTGTTCTTTTTATTTGGTTAAAATAGTTTTACCGTGTCGAATCATGATTCGTCGTTTGAAATTATAAAAATTTCGAACCCCATAAGCATTGCGTTTTAATATGGTTGTTTAAACATTCGAGTGGTCCGTTTGAATAACTGTAGCGGAGAGCATTTTGAATCTGTGGCAGAAACTTTTTAAATGTTCGCAAAGTTGTCGCATAAGTTTCAGGTAGCTGGCTGACTTCTCTGGATAAACAGTCCTCAAATAGTGAATGCTCTCTTTTCTTTACTGCATAAAGAAAATCTTGGTATAACTGATAGCCTTGTCGCAGGTTGGGACAAGTGGCTATCAGTCGATCGACAATCTCTCTTTCAGTTAAATAATCTTTAAAACTGGCACGCCAAACCTGTTTTTCATCGTTCAACTTTGCCTCTTCTTTTTGTAGGAGTTTCCAATAACGTTTCATTTTTTTACCAAGTCCATATTGGTATTGAGAAGCACTTTTAAGTCGTGACTTGGGTTCCTTCACTCGGTGGTTTAAAAAAGTTCTTCCTATAATTTTGTTACTATTCAAAACTAGAATCATATTCGAAGTATCTTTTTATCTCAAAATAAGTGTCCATAAAATGACAGATAAAAAATTTTAGTTAATTCCAGAAGAAATCACTCCTCATTTAAAGAAAAACAAAGAAATATTATTTTTAAAACAGATATATATAGTATTGAATTGTTTATATTTATTTTTTTATGATTATTTGTAAAAATAAAATTACATATTTTAATATATATATATATATTAAAATAGTATTGATACAATTTGAAAGAATATTCTTTTAATATATAACATTATTAAAGGAAGGGGAAGGATAACATAATGATGGTTCAGGGATGACTATCATAAAAAATAATTGTTCTATTGCAACAAAATACCATATGTCAATTATATAATGTTGAAAGGATTTATTATAAAATGAAGTTAAGAAATATTTTAGTCAGTTCAAGTATATTATTCAGTATAGGATGTTCCTCAGAGGTTATTGTACATGGAGACAGTATTGCAGATACGGCTAATGTGTCAGAGGTACAGGCTTATCAGTTAAATGTTAAAAAAATTTTTTGGACCGATCCTTATGTTGAAGGTGTTGGAACAGGTATTTCTCAAGTAAAATTTATTGTTGATGGGGTAGAGAAAGTCTCAGTCAATGTATCCAATGGTAAGTTTAAAGTACGTACATCTTTCCTAGGTTTAGATTCTAAAACAAAAGTATTTGAAGTAGAAGGAATTTCGAATACAGGTCAAATTGTTACAACAAAAAAATGTGAGGTTCTCTCTAAATTGCATGACGCTTATGAAATGAATACTTCACAGAATTATCATTTGGGAGATTCATATATTTCTGGTACTAATCAAGGGGGAATTGATACAGTAGCCTTAAGAGTTAATAACAAAGTCGTTAGAAAAAAAGAAACAACTTTGAATAGTGATGGACAAGAAGGTTTTTCATTATTCGCAAAAGATAAAATAACAAAAAATAAAGACAAAGTGGAAGTTGTCGGATATGACAGTAACGGTAACATTAGAACCGTAATTAATGTTAAAGTTAATTAATCCTTCTGATTAAAGAGTATCTTTATTGTATCTGGATGATAATATCATATATGTAAAGTGTCCATAAAATGACCCATTTCTGAACACTTTATTTTTTACCTTTATTTTTCAAAAAATGAATTCATTTTTTGTTCATAAACCCATAACAAAATCTATGTTCATTTAAACCATATAAATAAAGTTATGTTACAATAGATTTTAGTTAGGGGTGATTTTTTTGAAAATAGGATATGCGCGAGTATCTACTGGATTACAAAATTTAGATTTACAAGAAGATAGTTTAAATAAATTTGGTTGTGAGAAAATTTTTACCGATCATATGAGTGGGGCAAAAAGTAATCGACCAGGATTGGAAATGGCCATCGATTTTGTTCGTTCTGGAGATACACTTGTCGTTTGGCGTTTAGATCGATTAGGAAGGAATATGGAAGATTTGATTTTGATTGTGAATCGCTTGAATGAACGTGGTGTAAGTTTTCATAGTCTTCAAGAAAATATCACGATGGATAAATCCAGTTCGACTGGTCAACTTATGTTTCACTTATTCGCGGCATTTGCAGAATTTGAACGTAATTTGATCTTGGAACGATCAGCAGCTGGACGTGCTGCCGCACGCGCAAGAGGAAGGTTTGGTGGACGTCCTGAAAAATTGACCTCTCAGGATTTGGAATTACTGAAGACTTTAGTGGATAGTGGTACGCCTATTAAGACGATTGCAGAACGTTGGAATGTTTCTCGTACAACAATTTATCGTTACTTAAATAAAATGAAGGAATAAAAAATAAGTACAAAGACATTATCTCGAACAAATTATTTCTTATTATGAAAAACAACAAAGATATATCCAGTTATTTTCAAATCTGCAAATTATGAATATCTATAGAAATAACAATTTTAATAAATAAAAATCAGGTGAGAAATATATGTTGATTCAAGAAGGCATGGAACTTTCAACAATTGATGTGAATAAAAAATATTGCACAGGAAAAGTAGTTCGTTTTCGAAAAAATACTTTTATTATTGAAAATAAAACGGAATATGGAATTGAGCGATATTTAATTTCAAAAAGAAAATTCAAAATAGAGGGATATACGTTTCCGCTATGTGATCCCAAAAAAGACTTAAATAATTATACTAGTTTGTAATTTGATTGTTTTTAGACATTTTTTATATGTTAATATTTAAATATTTTTAATTTTAATAATTTAAAAGGGGATAAAATAATGATTCAAGCATATATGGATTATTGGAAAAGAAGTTTTAATTATACTGCAAATGTTAGTATGAAGGAGTTTTTGTCTGCATTCATCTTTAATTTGTTTATTCTTGCTATGATTTTATTAGTAGGTGTATTTGTTCCGATTACGTGGGAAAATGTAGTAATGGACTTTTGGTATATAGTAATGGACTTGATGATTATTCCAACTATTTCTTTAGTTATCCGCATTATAAGAAAGATTTTACAAAGATAAAATTTTATGTTTTCTTGAAACATTGAATAACTTTTATTTTGTTTAAACATTGTTCAATGAATTTAAATTATAAAGTGAAGAAATTAAGTTAAATACTTTTTGTTTTTGACTTTCTACCAATATCATCTAATTAATTATGTAAAACCATTTTTTGGGAAATAAATGATTGATCTATTATCAATGAGTGGCGTACTAATTTGATATCATTAATAAATATATTCAAAAATTAAGGAAATAAATTGTCCTTACGAAACAATTAAAAGTATAAAAATTCTGATTTTTACTAATGAAAAAAAGACGATTTTTTTTAGTATTTTGGTTGTTTTCGTAAGGACTACAATTTGAGATCGATAATAGAATAAGAGATTACGAAGAAATAAAAAAGGATTATTTTAAAAACGATACTGCCAACACTTACATAAAATAATTTTCCATTTTTGAAAGAAAAGAAGTATATAGTCTTTTCATGGTTAATATCTAACTAACTTTAGATAATGTATATAAAAATTTCTTTTGTAATAAATCTATTGGATTTTCTCATTTTAAAAATTAGTTCAAGTTATACAATTAACAATAAAAAACAAATTAGGTAATATATTTTTTATTTGACTATCTTTATTTATCGGAGTATTCTTAAATCGTAAAAATATAACATGTATTATTTTTATCTACATATAAAAAATTAAGTATTACTTTTTTGCTAAGTAAAAAAAATTTTTTACTACTTTTTTTCGTATTTGATATATAAATTGTTTTTTCTAAAATAATTATTTACTCGTTAAGTAAGATAACTTAATGATATCTAAAATTAGTTATTTATTTCCGATAATAATGATACCGCTTTCTTTTTAGCAAACACAATAATATCTAAGAAAGGGAAATACAGAATGCGAGTAATTGCAACCTTGTTTGAAGACTTCATAATGACGAAAAAAATTAGAATTTCGTATTTATGAGTTTATTAAATAAATAATAAGGAGGAAAAAAAATGGATAGAAGTACAAAAAAACTATCTTTGATGAGCTTTTTTGCTATAACTGCCTCAATGGTCATGACAGTTTATGAGTATCCGACATTTGCGACATCAAAGATGAATCTAGTTTTTTATTTACTAGTTGGTGGCTTTCTTTGGTTTATTCCTGTGGCGCTTTGTTCTGCGGAAATGGCTACTGTAGAAGGATGGGAAAAAGGAGGTCTTTATACGTGGGTATCAAAAACTTTAGGTAGAAAATGGGGATTTGCTGCTATTTTCTTTCAATGGTTTCAAATTACAGTAGGTTTCATTACAATGATTTACTTTATTATAGGGGCACTATCTTACGCACTTAATTGGCCTGCTTTAAATACAAATATTTGGTTGAAATTAATCGGTACATTAATAATTTTTTGGTTGATCACAATATCACAATTTACTGGGACAAAAAATACCGCTAAAATTGCAAAAATAGGATTTTTTGTCGGAATATTAGCGACTGGAGTCCTTCTTTTCACTTTAAGTATTCTCTATATTGCGCAAGGAAATCCAGTAAAAGTCTCTTTTAGTGCGGATGCTTGGATTCCAGATTTTACTAAAATAAATACATTAGTGGTCTTTGTTTCATTTATTTTAGCATATGCAGGGGTTGAATCGTCTGCCAGTCATGTGAAAGATATGGATAATCCTGGAAAAAATTATCCTAAGGCTATTTTGATATTAGTAATTTTGACAATTATTTTAGATACATTGGGTGGTGCTACAGTTGCTGCAACAATCCCACAAGATCAGTTATCACTAGATACAGGAGTAATTCAAGCTTATTCTTATTTAATTCATCATTTTGGTGGAGGAGAAACTCTTATTCGTATCATTGCAGTCATTATTTGTTTAGGTGTTGTTGCTGAAATTGCCACATGGGTGGTTGGCCCATCGACTGCTATGCTTGAAGCAGCTAAAAATGGACTGCTACCAAAACAAATGGCAAAAGTTAATAAATATAATGTACCGACCAATATCGTATTAATTCAAGGAATAATCGTTTCTATCTGGGCAGTTGTACTAACACTAGGAGGAGGGGGAGCTAATCTTTCGTTCTTTGTTGCAATGGCTTTGACAGTATGTATTTATCTTGTAGCTTATGTTCTTTTATTTATTTCTTACATCAAATTAGTGAAAGAAAAGGAAGATTTAGCAAGATCATACCAAATTCCTGGTGGAAAGAAAGTAAAAATTGGTGTGGCAATTATAGGGTTACTTGTTTCAGTTTTTGCATTCTTTATATCGTTTTTTCCACCTAACGATATCGGTTATGGTAAAGGAGGAACGTATTTAGCCATCTTAATTATTAGCTGGTTAATTATTTTAGTTATCCCTTTTGGGATTTATAAAACATTTGATGAAAAAGGAAATAACAGAAAAATCTAAGAAATCAGTGCTTTTTAGGAGGAGAGAAAAATGTTATTCAGTAAAAAAAATAGACATGAAGCACAATATTTGGAACCTATTTTCGGAAATGAAGCGATGGACGAAGCGATTCCTATGTATAAACTGCCAAAAGGCTCGCTGATTCCTCGAGATGCTTATCAATTGGTAAAAGATCAATTAATTGATGAAGGTGTGTCAAGACAAAATCTCGCTACATTTTGTCAAACATACATGGAACCAGAAGCTGCAAAAATCATGTGTGAAACATTGGACAAAAATGCAATAGATAAAACTGAATATCCACGTACAGCAGAGATCGAAAATCGTTGTGTTAACATCATTGCTGACTTATGGAATGTTCCAGATGAATCTGATTTTATAGGTACCTCGACTGTAGGTTCAAGTGAAGCTTGTATGTTGGGGGGATTAGCATTAAAATTTGCATGGCGTAATCGTGTAAAAAAACTTGGTTTAGATATCAATAAACAAAAACCTAACTTAGTAATTTCTTCTGCATATCAAGTCGTTTGGGAAAAATTCTGTGTTTATTGGGATATTGAAATGCGCACAATCCCGATTGATGAAGAACACGGGAGTATCAATATAGACACTGTAACCGATTATTTTGATGAATATACGATTGGCGTAGTAGGTATCTTAGGAATCACTTATACAGGAAAATATGACGATATAAAGGCATTAGATAAAAAAATAGAGGAATATAATAAACAGACTGATTACAAGGTATATATTCATGTAGATGCTGCCAGTGGTGGATTATTTGTACCATTTATGGAACCAGAACTTGAATGGGATTTCCGTTTGAAAAATGTACGTTCAATTAGCACTTCTGGACACAAATATGGATTGGTATATCCTGGTGTTGGTTGGGTTATCTGGAAAGAAAAAGATTTTTTACCAGAGGAATTAGTCTTCAAAGTTAGTTATCTTGGAGGAGAAATGCCAACAATGGCAATTAATTTCTCAAGAAGTGCAAGTCAGATAATAGGACAATATTACACATTTGTCCGTAATGGGTTTGAGGGTTATCGATCAATTCATAAAAAAACCAGTGATGTAGCAAAATATTTAGCAAAAGAAATTGATAAAATGGGTTATTTTGATATTTATAATGATGGTTCACAATTACCAATTATTTGCTATAAATTGAAGAAAGATGTTTCTATCTCTTGGAATTTATATGATCTAACCGATCAATTTGCAATGAAGGGGTGGCAAGTCCCTACTTATCCGTTACCTGATAATCTATCAAATATTAATATCCAACGTTTTGTTTGTCGAGCAGACTTAAGTATGCAAATGGCCATAGATTTAATTCAAGATATGAAGACTGGCATTGATCACTTAAATCAAAGATCTATACGGAAAGAATCCCCTGATATTACTTATGGATTTTCCCACTAAATTTCAACAGATAAGTAATTATTTACCTCCTTCAAATTGTTTAAGTGAAGTGCACCCCAAAAGTTAGATTAAAAATCTAATTTAGAGGGGTGCTTTTTTTGAGGAAATACACACTGGAATTTAAGGAAAAGTGGATAGTCTTGCTTTAGCGAATACAAAAATTAATCTAGACAAGGCGTTCAATAATTTTTTCCGTGATGAATATGTCGTCGTTCAAAAGAAAAAAACTGGTTCAAAGTTGCACAACCAACAATCAGAATGGAACAATTGTTTTGATTGATAATAAATTCGTCAAAGTTTCTAAATTGAAGTTTTTAGTTAAAATTAAGCTTTATAGATAATCTAAAGGTTTGATTACAATCTCACGTTATTCAAGTGGCAAATACTATGTTTCGTTGCTGCGTGAAGAAGAAGTTGTCGAGTTAAAAAAACAATTATGCAATTAATATTTACTTATGTATTATTGATGTTGCCATTCTTTCAAATGATCAAAAGATTGATAACAATAAATTCACATCAAAAATGGAAAAGAAACTAAAACATGAACAACATAAATTGTTAGACGTACGTTATTGGCTAAAAATAAAGGTGCCAATCTTTTTGAAGCTAAAAATAGAAATGTATAGTAGTTCGATTACACGAAAAAGTAATGAAGCAACGTACCGATTTTCTGAATAAGTTGAATACAGAAATCATCAAAAATCAGGATAGATAAAATAAAGAACCGTAGGAGTAGAGCTTGGTAAATAAGAGACACCATTGCTAGTGAAAAAATAAGCTATCAAGTATGCTGTTTTCCCAAGAATCTCTCATTTCAAGTTTTAAAAACCGATAGGTTTAGCTGAGTGATGAGATGAGTAGTTCACTGTAGTCACTAATCCCCTGTAGTCTAATAGTATAAGCCTAGAAAAAATTTTAAATTTTTTTTTAGAAATTAAATTAATTATTAAAAACCTAGGAACTGAGCTTTTAATTATTTATAATTTTTTTAGTTATTTAAAATAGGAGGAAGTATTTTGAAAAAAATAATCTATATTATTATAGGAGTCATTACGGTAATCTTTATTTGTATTGGGTCAATGACTATCGCTAAAAATGATGAAAAGAAAGAAACAACAGAAATTACAACAACAGAAAAGAAATCTGCTCAAGAAGTAAAATCAGTATATGATAAATTAACAATAGGAACAGGTTTGGAGAATGTAAATAAAATATTAGGTTCTCCGTTATACACGGAATCTTCTACAGATCATTCGGGAAATTCTGAAACCATTTATACCTGGGGAAGTAATAAGACAGGAGAATTGGGTGCTAAGTTAACTGTTGGTACAGAAAACAACAATGTTGTCGAAAAATCAGTATCTGGATTATATGTTTCTTATGATAAAGAAAAAGTAGTTTCTTCTAAAGTATTTGGAGAAATTCAAATGAATAAGGATTTATCAAAGGAAAAAGCTATTAAAAAATTTGGTAACCCGAATGCTATTGCGGAATATAAAAATTCAAATGGTGAAAATATTCAAACATTGACGTGGGAAACAAATACTACTGGACCATTAGGATCTTATTTTGTTATCACATTTACGAATGATATTGCTACTTCTAAAAATGAAGTTGGATTAGTGTAAGCCAATTTCAAATAGCTAAGTTTAATAGAAAATTTAATTAAAACATTGAAAGTCTATTCTCGAAACAATTAATGAGTTGGTAGTAAAAACAATGGTTCGAGCAACAGACTTTCAAAGGTAGATAAAGCTACATGAAGTAATAGCAAATTCCCGTTGTCTCTTTACCATATATCTATTTTACTCTTAGAAATTACATAATATCGAAATAAATTCCATTAGGAATGCATTATGTAATAAATTTTACATTTCAGAAATATCTTGATTAAAAAATATTAAATAAAAATTATTTTACGAGAGAGGTTATTATGATGAATTCTTTGTCCAAACAGTTTAAAAAGAAATATTTTAGATATTCATTGATACCACTGATCTTTTTCATTATAGGAATAATATTTTTTACGCTTTTTTCAATTGAAACAGTCAATTCTACGGATGTAAATAGTGGAGATGTTGGATTTGGTTATGCAGCTAGCGGAGTTATTTCGATAATTTTCTCTTTGATTATAAGTGTAGTTATAAGTATTCTTTCCTTTTTCAATAAAAAAGGAAGAAAAATATAATATTTAATCTATAGAATTAAATATAAAAATAAAGGTTAGTTTATTTTAAAATCAAATCAATCTTAAATTATAGATAATTAATTGTCTCAATTTTTAATCATAGCTTTCTTTGCATATTATCAAACCATATTTATTATATGTAGGAATCCGGTGTATTGAAACGTATGAGTTAAGCAACGAAATAAAGTAGTTTGAGAACGATCAAAAGTCAATTCTAAGTATTTAATTCAAACATAAAGAAAGATATTACACGGAACAACTTTGCCAAATTTATTGACCAATTTAAGATCTTCTTTCCAATCTACTTGAACAGATAAATCAGGAGTTGTTTCTACACGAATTGTTGCTTTTTGTATTTTATTTGCTTTGATATTCCGACAATGTCTTCTTAGAGTACGTGTACTTCCACGATGGCCACGTTTAGAAAATAGCAGAAGAAGAACAACCTAAAGCTAATTTATCGCTTATTCCAGTTTCATAATAACGTTTTACCGTACGGTAATCTCAATTATATTGTTTGTTAAAGCAGCATAATTAGGTTTTGTATGAGTCATAATGAAAGGTAACACTCCTTCATAAATATCTTTTCTCAATATACTTTCCTTCTTGAGTAAAATAACACAAGGAAAGTGTACCAAATGACGTATAAACCTACATTTTTATTTAGCCATTTACATATACAAATATATTCTATTTTTACAAAAAAGAACTATCATTACTTTAAAAATTGAATTAAGAAAAAAAAAAATTAAAATATATACTTGATTTTTTAGTGTTAATATTTCTTTGAATTTGAGAGACATGTGTCTAATTATCCAAATTCATAATTTATTTAAAAAGGAAGGAATGTATTATGAAAAAACAAGCTTTAGTAGCTGCATTAGGATTAATTGCTCCTGTAATAGTAGGAACTGGTAGTGTATTTGCAGATACTGCTACTACTAGCGTTACTGCCAATTTCACAGTTCCGACTATCAACAACGATAATCCACAACCAAATAACCCAGCTGGATCTTCTCCAGGTACATCTGATGACAATACTAACTTACCGTTAAATCCTACTGGTAACTTTGCTCTTGCATATGTACCAAATAACTTAAATTTTGGTGATATTGAACTAGGATCAAGTGGAGCTAAAAAGGTAGATATTTCTTTAAAACAGGGAGATACCCTTAATGTCGGTGTAAAAGACACAATGCATGATACAAATGGATGGAATTTAACTGCTAGCTTTTCTGGTGCTTTAGCATCAAATGGTGTTACAATTAGTACAACAGCATCTACTGCTAAATTAAATGACGGTGGGGTTTTAAAATCATTACCTGATGAAAATATGATTTCTGTAAATAGTAATTTTACAGTTAATTCAAGTGACAGTACAGTCATGACTGGGGTTCAAGGGCATAATTTTGCTGGCACTTATGATTTAGATCTAGGTACTGTTTCATTAAATATTCCGGATGTTTCTGCAATTAGTGCAGGTCAAACAAATGGATTAATTACTTGGAATCTAAGTCAAACTCCACAAAATCACGGATAACAGTATAAAAAAGAAAAAACAGGAAAAATATTCCTGTTTTTTCTTTTAAATATTTCATTAATAAAGGAGAATACTAGTGATCAAGTCAATTAATAAAAAAAAAATAACAGTGATTATATTTTTCGTGCTGGCTTGTATATTTACTGTCAAAAATATATATGCTGAAGAAAAGCAAAATAATGTTTTTGGTGGTTTTTCCGTTGAAGGTGTTCCTAATTCAAATCAAATAGATAAAAATTCAGGATATTTCTTTTTAAAAGAAAAACCTGGACAGCAAGATACAATCAAAATAAAGCTAATTAACAGTTCAAATCAAAATAAAACACTATGTATTAAAATAGTTGATGCTAATACTAATAGTAATGGTATAATCGATTATTCTGGAAAAATAGCAAATGATTCTACATTAAAAATACCTCTAACATCGATAGTCAAAAGTAAAGTAAAAGAGATAGAATTACCTAAAAATAGTACACAAGAAACAGAATTAAAAATTAATATGCCTAATAAACCTATAAATGGAGTAATATTAGGAGGAGTAGTCGTTTCAGAGAAAAAAGATAAAAAAAATCAAGATACCGGCATCGTAGGGAACGATTACTGTTATACCATCGGTATAGTCTTAACAAATGAAGATAAAGTTAATCTATTTAAAAATATTTCTGTAACTTTGAAAAACGTTATTGCTGATTTATCATCAGGAAAAAAAGTGGTTCAAGCAGATATTTTAAACCCTAATCCTTATATTTTCTCCAAAGCACAAGTAAAAGGTGCTGTATACTCAGAAGATGGAACAAAAAAAATAAAAGAAAATTCAATGGATAACGTATCAATTGCTCCATACTCGTGCTTACCTTTTCAAATAGATTGGGGTAAAGAAGATTTAAAACCAGGAAAATATTTATTTAAAGGAACTGTAAAAACTGCAGAAAATACCTGGAATTTTGAACGAAAATTTGACATTGCAGGAGATAAAGCAAAAGAAATTAATAAACAATCTGTATTTAAGGTTATCTTACCAAATTGGTTTAAATATAGTAGTGTTTTCTTAATAATTCTTATTATTTTGGGAACAATTTATATTTATCGACGAAAATATAATACTAAAAACAACAGGAGCGAAAAATAATGTATCTTTGGAGTATCTGTACCATCAGTATAAGTATCATATTTTTTATCATAAACATATATTTGTTGCTACAAGATTATAAATATATTATTACTAGTAAAATTAGTATGAGAAAACTTTCAATTAATGGATTATTAATTATTAGTACCTTAATTTTACTTGGTTTAGGTATATCTTCAATTTTTATTATCAATAATCAATTATAATTTTATAGAAATACAGGCTGTTGGTAATAAACAGTCTGTATTTTATATATACCATATAAAAAATATATGTTATTATTTATGTGTAAATAATTAAGTATTTAACAATTGTTAATTATTATATTTAAATATAATAAAATATAAAACACACTATTTATTTATCATACTATAATATTATACATTAAATACTTATTTTTTTACTGTATCTAAAAAAAAAATAAACATACCCATAAACATAATCTTTGATATCTTCGAATAAATACGGAGGTGCAGAAATGCTGAGATTAATTTATGAAAAATCTTCATTTTTCAAAGCAGAAATAATAAGATTGATTGTAGAAAACAACGGACAAGTAAATAAAAATTTATTAATTAAAGAACTATATTTATCAAGTGCTACAGTTAATAAATACTTGCAAGAACTACATAATGAATTACCTGATAAAGCTCTAATTATTTCTGATAGTTTAATAATATTTAATTACAAAAATTTCTCCCTTTATGATGTTCAAAAATTCTACTTTTCTCAAAGTGTGGTAAAAGACATTCTTCACTATTGTTTTTTTCAGCCAAAAATTACCTTTGAACAATTAGCTGGAAAGTTGTATATTAGCCATTCTAAATTATTTAATATATTAAAATTTATGGATAAAAATCTAGAAAATGTAGGCATATACATACAGAGAAGACCCTATGTTATTTTAGAAGGTAATTTAGAGGCAATTATGGTGCTTTATAATTTGTGTTTACAAATTGAAAAACAGCCATTTGAAAAATCATTTTCTAAAATTAATGTATTAGATCTACAAAATCGGGTAGTTACATTTTTAGATTACTATCATATGAAAGCGGAATATTTTGTTATAAGAGAATTATGTATTTGGATATTAACAGTACATGATCGTTTTTATTTACAAAAAGTGTGTAAAACACATAATACGATTTGTTACGATAACTTTATTAATACAGATAGCCCTTTATTAAATAAAATAAAAGAAACTTTTTCAATAATCAATCCAAGATCTTTTGACAAAGAAGGATGTTTTTTAATTCTAATATTTCTTATTTTCAATATGTCAAGTCTACATTTCGAAAATATGGAATCAGAAAAATATTTTTTCTCTCACGAATTGATAGAAGAATATCATTATCAATCCTTCATACTATCTGTATTAATGAAAGATCCATATAATGTTTCTCCAAGCTCCTTAGAAGTATTATCTATCAAAATTGAAGGCTGCATTCACTTCTCTAATTTAATATATCCATATTATTATTTTTCTAGAACTCTCTTAACACCAAAATTAAAAAGATCTGGCTACCTAAAAAAAATACAAGACAATTTAAAAGAAGATTTTAAAGATATGTTTATAAACAAAAACATAAATATAAATTGGGTATATGAATTACTTTCATATATGATTATTGCTTTTCAAAAAAGATATATAACAGATAACATTGTTAATGTAGGAGTATATTCCATCAGAGGTACAATTTTTGAAACACAATACTGTCAAGAGCTTAAGGAAGCTATAAACATAAGACCTTATTATGAATTAAATGAACAAGATATAGATATTTTGATTATTGATGATATTGAGCTTTTAAATACTGTACCAAATTATAAAACCTATATGATTGTTGGCGATGCAACTTACAATCGACAAAAACAAAGTTTATTGTTTTTTCAAAAATAACTATAAAAAATGTATGATATTTATTTTTAAATATAAAATTTTAAAATTTTTTCAACTTAGTTATATGGTAATTTTTATTGTAGTGAATTTAATTATCCTTATTTTTAATATCTCACTTATAAATATTAAATTTTTAGGAGGTAATAATATGAATATTGATTATATATCAGATCTGATAGAAAAATATAAATCCTCATCTGAATATATTAATACACTAATGTGTGATTCTGAAAAGGATTTAAAGCAATTTGGAGTTACTAAAGAATCCTTAATTGCTGAAAAATCTGTGTATAATGAGGTTATTCATGATCTTGAACACATTGTTCTAAGCTATTAAATAAAAAAACTCAGAATATAAAAATGTATTTTTGTATTCTGAGTTTTTTTATTTATAAAATGCGTATTTTTATGGTCAGAATCAATATAATAATACATATTTTAAAATAATTTTTTTATACAAAAAAAAAAAATTATTTAAAAAAAAATACAAGATAAAATAAAATTGATTTTAAATATTATAGAAGTTAATAGAAGGAGGCAATTTTAATGCGTAAAAAACGAATTATTCGTTGGATAGTCTCGCTGTTTATATCAATTAGTTGTGTTGGATTATCCTCTCCTATATTTGCAGATGATTATCAAACGACTACCGTTTCAGTAAATTTTATACGTAAAATTATGCCTGAATCATTACCAGGTAACCCAACTAATTCCGATGTAAACAAGAATAAATCTGATAAAAAAATTGAAATCGCTAAACAATTACCAAAGACAAATGATTCTCTGAATATACTCACTCCATTATTAGGGATAATGTTTATTAGTTTTTGTTTCTTTTATATTGTTTTATCAAAAAGGAGAAACCTCGATGAAAAATATACGTAAAAAAATATTAATAGTTTTTGTTTCAAGTTTTCTTATAAATTATAGTTGGATACCCAGTTTAACTGTTTCAGCAGAAGAAAAAATAAGTTCTACGGAAAAAATATCAAACGATACCAGTACTGGCTTAAGTTCTGATAATAATTTGGAAAGTTCATTGAATAATAGTAATTCAATAATTGATCAAGAAGAAACAAGTAATTCTAGTTCTTCTGACATAAATACTACTGAAAGCACACAAGAACCTGCTACAAAGGAAAATAATAAAGATAAAAGTATTGAGGAACGAAGTGTATCGCCTAAAAAATATGTTGCACCTACGATAGTAAATGGACAAGAGTGGACTGCTGAAATGGGAAACAAATGGCTAGAAAATTGGAACTACAATACTAATGAGAATAAAAAATTCATATGTTTAAACTATTATACAGGAAATGAAACTAGTATTACTATACCAGGAAGGTTAAGTACTGCAAAAGGTAATTATCAGATTCTCATTAGAGATATGAATCAAGAGAGTAGTAATTACTTTTTAAGAAATAATAAATACAAAGAAATAACTAGTATCTTATTTGCAGCTGGTACTTATGGAAATACTACATCACAAGTAGGAATATTAAGTAGTACATCTGGTGCTTCTTTACATGCCGCATTTAAAGAAGCTACAAATTTACAGCAGGCTAATTTACAAGGATTAAATCTAGACTCTGGTACTAATCAAGCTGTAATAACAGATATGTCCAATGTATTTCAAAACTGTACCAATTTACAAAATATGTATCTACCCACTTCTTCACATGTAACTAACATGGCTCATGCATTTGATGGTTGTTCTCAATTAGGACTTAGTCTGGTACTTGGCAATAACTTTAGTACTAGTAACGTTACTGATATGCAATATCTATTTAATGGATGTAGTAGTTTAAATAGTACAAATGTTGGTAGTTTCAATTTTGATGCATCTAATGTAATAAATATGAGTCATATGTTTGCTGGTTGTACTAATATAGATGATAAATTTCTAAATAATATAAATTTAAGAAATACAAATAACGTTCAAAATATGGATTTTATGTTTGAAGGATGTACTGGATTATCTTCGCCAACATTTACTTTTCCGACAAACAATGTTGAACACATGAGTTATATGTTCAAAGATTGTTCTAACTTAACTAATCTGAATATTGCAGAATTTGATACTGCTAAAGTATCTGATATGACAGGAATGTTTTATGGTTGTCCTACGCTAAGCTTTATTGATTTCTCAAATGCTACAGTAACTAATAATACAGATACTTATCTTATGTTCATGCAACATAGTAATGAGCAATATACTCCTTTATTGGTTATTATAGATGGAAGTAAAGCTCAGCCGTTACTTACTTATGATTATACGTCCAACTTTAGAAAGCTAGTAAATTCACCATCTTTAAACGCTAATGGAGGAACCTTTTCAAATGGTGATTCAAATTTATACTATATTAAAAAATGTGCTGTAGACAAAAGTGATTCTATATTAAATGTGTCTAATTTCAAACAGTGGGTAACAGAAAATACTCCAACAAAACAAGGCACAGGTTTTCTAGATTGGACGATTTCTGGAACAAATCCTGACCAAGCAAGTAGTGTCTTAGATCTATTAAATACAGAATACACTGCACAATGGATGGATGATCCAAATACTTCTAGTGATAATAAAAAAATTCCATCATCTGCTGCATTATCTATGATTTATATACCTTCTTCATTTAATACAGGAGAAGTAGCTTTAAAAAACTCTGGAGAACAATCTATTCCTTTAACAAAAAATGGTACATTTAATATAGGAATACGAGATCAAGAAGACTCAACTACATCATGGAAGTTGAATGCAAAACTTACTTGGAATTCTGAAGGATCCATAGATAACGCCTACTTACAAACTACAGGTACCTCTAATGTTAAACAGAATATAAATAATGGAGTAAATGCTTATAATCCATCAACAGACTTACAAGAATGCAGTGACGTCACAGGCACAAATAATGCTAAGATCACAACTGTAGATAGTACATTAATGAGTAATGTACCAAATAAACACTTAAATGGGGTTTATGACTATAATTTAGGGGATATCTCTTTGATATTACCAAATGTCGAAAATATAGAGGTAGGAAACTACTCTGCTACAGTAACATGGAATTTAGTAACTGCCCCTTAAATGCAAACATAGAAATATATCCTTATTAAATGGATGTATTTCTATGTTTATTATTATTCTGTAATAATCATCCATACTAATTGAATAATTGATTTTACTAATTTTTTCTATAAATACTGGCTCTTTGTCAACATCATTTGACAAAGAGCCTAAAAAAGGGCTATGTTTACGCATATCCCCTTGTAGAACCGCTAAAAAGAGGCTCTATACTTTTTGATGTTGGTGAAATTCACCAACATCTTTTTTATGATGTAAAAACATAGAAAAGACACCCTGAAATCCTTTAGAATTAATTTGACGAACCAATTCATAGGAGGATTCAAGATGTCTTATACTCAGCTTATCAAAGATACTCTAAATATTCTAGACCTAAATATCTATTTCGAGGAAAATTGTTTAACCAAAGAAAGATATAAAGGACAAATTTGCCTGATTTACAAAGGTACTCTTCAATACACGCCCGAAGAGTGTCTACATTGTCTTTGTGTCATCCCCTCTAAGATCATTCGTTGGGGGACGACAACCGTCCGGTTGTTACTTAATGACGTGTCTGAATATCGGACCTATCTGGAATTGAAGAAACAACGATTCAAATGTAAGACTTGCCAACGCACCTTCGTAGCGGATCCCTCTGTCGCTGAGAAACACTGTTTTATTAGTCAAAAAGTTCGTTGGTCTGTCGTTACTCGCTTAAAAGAGAATACTTCGATGACGGAAATCGCACGTCAGAAAAATATTTCCACTTCTTCGGTTTATCGTGTCATGAAGAGATTTTACCGCCCATTGAACCCTTTCAAACAGACTTTACCAAAGGTCTTATGCTTTGATGAATTCAAATCGGTTCGAGGTGTCGCAAGTGCCATGAGTTTTATTATGATGGACGGACAAGGGCACGAACTACTAGACATTCTTGAAAATCGACGATTGCCTTATTTAGAACGCTATTTTTCTCGGTTTTCCTTAGCGACTCGAAAAACCGTTGAATTCATTGTTGTTGATAGGTATGCACCTTATGTTTCATTGGTTAAAAAGCTTTTCCCAAATGCTCAGTTGATTATTGATCGTTTCCATATTGTCCAACATATAGGAAGAACTTTTTTAAACCACCGAGTGAAGGTTGCGAACATTTAAAAAGTTTCTGCCACAGATCCAAAATGCCCTCCGCTACAGTTATTCAAACGGACCACTAGAATGTTTAAACAACCATATTAAAGTATTAAAACGCAATGCTTATGGGTTTCGAAATTTTTATAATTTCAAACGACGGATCATGATTCGACACGGTAAAACTATTTTAACCAAATAAAAAGAACAGAAAGAAGTTTTTCTTCTTTCTGCCCAAATTATTCTAAGATTTCTCTTTACCAACATCATTTGACAAAGAGCCTAAAAAGACGATGGCTGTATTAAATAGTTTGAATGACCATCTAACTGCTTGCCAAAGTGAAGTTAGATGGTTTATTTTTTATTGTCATTTTTGATAGCTAAAACTAACATTGCAAATGCAATCATTAGCTGTAGCGCCTCAAACGCTGAAATTAAGGCTCTCCTTTCCCTAGACTTGATACTTATACACATAAGCACCACCTCCTAGAAGGGATTGTCAACATCTTTTCACTTTTCTACCGTTCAATTATAGCATGTTAAACTACTTCAAAACTATCCTAACATTGTGATTCGTTAACGAACATCAACAGATATTTACGAGCATTATAGATATTCTCGAATGTTGTACGACTCATCCAATAAAATCTATTGATTGGATCAGATACATGTACTTGGTTACTTCCTTTATTTCTTTTGAAGAATTGCAAACACTAAAGTTACTACACAATGGGTACAAGTTAAATTATTCGGACTTAAATAACATATTACAAAAAATAAGAAACTTTTCTTCGTAAAGAAAAGCTTATTAATGTATCTTTATTCTATAAAACTCGAACTTATGAACATTCTTGTTAAACACTTTATGTATATCCTGTAGGACTCTAACCTACGAACGAACGGTTATGAGCCGTATGCTCTAATCAAATGAGCTAAGGGTACAGGTTATTGCCACCATGAACAATATAAAGAGATAGCATCAGTTTTTTGTGGCAACAACCCTGTTATCGTATAATTTGAAGTGTGCTTAATTACGAAATTGATTGCTAATTTTTATTTACATACGATAACATCATTATTTTATCAAACATTTTTTACAATTGTCAATATAATCATGTGCTTCTTCTCAACGATGTGCATCCCAAAAGTTAGACTAGAAATCTAATTAAAAATGGGCACAGGAAAACAACATAGGAAAATAATTTTCGAAGAATTTTCTAGCTTCAAGAGAAGCGCTAATCCCCATCGTGTTTCGAAGTAGTTGCTAATGATAGGTAAAAGTATTTTTATTAAAAAGGTATAACTTATACTTTTTTTCGTTACTATTATTACTATAATATCAGTATTTTAATTTAAAGTATAAAAAAATATTGATTAAAATCTTAGTATAACTTATACTTTAAATATAGAATATATTGAAAGAGGGTAAACAAATGGCAGCAACTACTTATACAGTTGGAAATTTTAAAGGAGGCGTTGGAAAAACTAAAATTGTTACAATGTTAGCTTTTGATAATGCTGTAATTAATAAGAAAAAGACATTAGTAATTGATATTGATCCACAGGCAAATGCTTCTCAAATTTTAGCTCGGACTGTAAATATGAAACATATTGAAAAAACTATCGTAAATGGAATTAATGAAAATGATCTATCTGTTTGTATTACTCCTATTATGGAAAATTTAGATTTAATCGCATGTGACACAAGTTTTAGATCGTTTTCAAATTATGTAATTACAAATTATGAAGATGAAAAGGATCAAATTATGGTGTTGGAAAAGCTTTTAGTACCGATTAAGGATAAATACGATGCTATTTTTATTGATGTTCCCCCTACTATTAGTGCTTATTCAGATAATGCTATGGCAGCTTCAGATTATAGCATTATTGCTTTTCAGACACAGGAAGAATCTTTAGATGGTATAGGAAAATATGTTGGATATCAAAAATTTATGATAAATAAGTATAATATTGATCTTGAAGTTATTTCTATAATCGCATGTATGCTTGAACCAAATAATGATTTAGATAAGAATGTTTTGTCTGATGCAATAAATTTATATGGATCTGCTGTGTCTCAAAATATAGTTAATTTTCAAACAAGACTAAAGCGCTATTCAAGAGAAGGGATATCATTAAAAAAGTACAGAAATGGAAATTACGATCAATGGGATTATCGAGCACATGAAACTTTTATTAAAATATTAGCAGAATTAGAAATTCGTAGAAAAATTTTTGAAGAATAACTATAGGGATGTGAGTAAAATATGAGTGAAAGAAAAACTTTTGATATTGATATAGATTTTGATACAGAGTATTCTGGATTATTGCAACCTGGAAATAAGAAGAAAAAATCAGTTTCAATAAATCGCGAAAATGATTTTGAACAAACACTTTTTAACAAAAAGATAAAGTCATTTCCTAATACAAGCAAAAAAAGAGGCCGTCCTGTAGAAATTACTGATGACAGATATAAAGTTACAAAGCCAAAAAAAATATCTCCAGCACTAGAGTCAAAATTAAATGTAATGCAAGATTATGTAGAAGAACTACAATCAGTAAAAGGAAGAATCACATTTGAAAAATTAATAGATACATTGGCAGAAGCTTATATTACTCAAAAACTTGGTGTTTCTAAGGAAGAACATTTGCGTTTTGAAATCAAAAAAGCTTTTGAAAAACTATAATTTTTTTGATTACCAAAAAAATTAAAGTATAACTTATACCTTGTTTTTATAATTAGAAGAATAAGTTATACTTTAATGAAATTAATTTATATATTGATATTAAGCCTTTTTTTATTAGATATAAAAAGAATAAGTTATACTTTAATGATATAAAAGGAATAACTTATTCTGTATTTATTTACTTATAACTTATACCTTTAGAAAAGTCGTACTTGAACAACAATTACAATTTTGTTATATTCAAATAAATTAAGCATACAAAAAAGAGACGGAAATAATTGATTTTGATCGAATCAATTATTTCTGAATCACATGAAACAGACTCATGTGTTCGCGCTCGTCTCAATAAATAAATTAAGCGGTCTGATAAACCACTTATTTGTTTTACAAATGTGT
>NZ_JBFOFP010000015.1:0-22026 GCF_040887305.1 Enterococcus sp. C57
AATTTAGTTCATCTGCTTTTTTGTTTGCATAAATTAAGAGAAAATAAAAAGTTAGGAATAATCGTATTTGGGATTGTTCCTAGCTTTTTTACAAACAAAGGTATATTAAAACAATGAAGATGGAAAAGCGAGGCATTCCTCCTATTTAGCTGGTTTTTAGTAAAAGATAAAAGGTGACAAAATTAAATATAGTTAACAGGTTGTTTGACGAAGTGAGGCTGCCAAGTAAAAAAATTGCACTGAAATTTGCAAACAGATTAAAGATAGACAGCTGGAAATACAAGTTACGCTACATATCAAAAAGACAGTGTGTTAATTCCCCATTTTCTTTTTCTATCCTTTTAGAGAAAAAGGAGTAAATAATCCTCATGCTTCTACTTTTACCATAAAATACAAAAAAGTTAGGCATAAAGCAAGGGGAGAATTGGTCGGAGTAATCTATTCGAGTGAATGCGAACAAATTTTCGGTTTATGATGAAAAAAAGCAATGAAAATGGTATGATAAAAGGGCATATAATTTTATAAAGCAGTACCTATTTTATAAAAATTATTCAAATAAAGCCGGATAAGGCATAAATTCATCTTGAGTAAAAAGGAGGACACTCGATGGTTAAATTCATCCATGCAGCTGATTTACATATCGATCGCTCTTTTGAAGGACTAGTAAATTTAGATAAATCGGTACAGGAAAAATTATTAGAGGTTAATTTAAAAGTTTTAGCAAATATTGTAGACAAGGCTATAATAAATGAAGTTGATTTTGTTTTACTTGCGGGAGACACCTTCCATCAAAATCGTCCTTCATTAAAAATCCAAAAAAATTTTTTTGATCAAATCGAACGATTGAATGAAAAAGAGATTGCTGTCTATTTGACATTTGGAAATCATGATTATTATCAATCAGAGCGCTACTGGTTTACTTTTCCCGAAAATGTCCATTTATTTACTTCGGAAGAGGTAGAAACAAAGACATTTTTATCTAAAAAAGGGGAAAAGGTCGCCATCAGCGGGTTTAGTTATTTACACCAATGGATACAGGGAGATAAAGTTGCTGAATTTCCTTTACGACACTCAGTGGATTATCATATCGGTCTGTATCATGGTGAAATAGGGAGCAATCAGCGGGGAAACTATGCACCTTTTCAGCCGTCTAAAATGCAGGAAAAAGGCTATGATTATTGGGCATTAGGACATATCCATGTGCCAATGTCTTTAAACGAAAAAGAAACAATGAATTATCCAGGGGCACCTCAAGGCCATACCCAAAAAGAGCAGACAGCTAGAAATGTTTTATTGGTTGAATTGACCTCCAGTGAATGCCAGACGATTCCGCTAGAGGTCGCAGAAGTATACTGGGAGAGTAAGAACGTGTCTTTAAAAACTGCTCGGACTACGCAAGACGTGTTACAAGTGATCCAAGAGCAGTTAACTATGGGAAATCCAAAACTGACGTTGTTAGATTTAAAGGTAACAGAGTATCATCACTTGAACCAAGAAGTGATTGATCGAATCTATTCTGGCGAATTACTTGAGTATTTAATGGAAAAAATAGCCAACCTATCTACAAATTTACTTATTTGGCGTATATCTATTAAGGAAGATGAAAGAATGAATCGAATATCGTTGAAGGTCTCACAGACATTAGTTGACCAACTCTTTGAAACTTATCGGGTAAGTGAAGATTTCCATCAGATTTTAGGTGAGATGTACAGTCATCCTGATGCGGTTCGCTTGATGAATGATTTACCTGAATATCAGGAAGGTACCTTGACTAAAGCCAAGGCAATACTGGAGCAAGATTTTGTGTTCGAGGAGGAAAGTATATGAGAATCCTTCGAATCGAAATAGCTGCATTTGGTAAGTGGAGACAAAAAACATTTGATTTTATTTCTGGAAATCAATTGATCTACGGTGAAAATGAAGCAGGCAAGTCAACGATTTACCAATTTATTCAGGCTGTATTATTTGGCTTCCCTTCAAAAGGAAAGAAGAAAAAAGACTATACGCCGAAAGATGGGGCTGCCTATGGTGGGAAAATTTGGTTAGAACATCCTGTTCATGGAGAAATACTAGTTGAACGTTACAAACAGCAAAATCGTGGGAAATCCAAAGTCCTTTTTAATGAGCAACAGGGAAGTGATGAATTATTAGAGAAATTACTTTCTCCACTAACAAAGGATTTATTTCAGCAGGTTTTTACTTTTCAACAAGAACAGTTAACTGAACTAGATCATCTACGAGAAAAAGAATTACATGATGCACTGATCACATTAGGGATTACGGGTAGTTCGTATGTTTTTCAAAAAAGACAAGAATATTATCAGCAAGCCCAACAGCTTTTTAAGAAAAAAGGACAGAAACTGCTTATCAATCAGAAATTGAATGAGTGGAAGAACCTTCAAGAAAGAGTCCATCAAAAACAAGAGCAGGAATCTTTTTTCGGTGAACTCATTCGACAAGAACAAGCCTACAGTCAAGATCAAAGAGAGCTACAAAAAAAACTCCAAGAGATAAACGAAAAAATTTCTCAGATCAAGCAACAAGAGCTGAATTATTCTTTATACGAAGAGTGGCAAACACTTAAAGCCAATACCTTACCACAAGTTCCTGAAGAACAGTTGCTTTTAGACTTAGAGGAATTCACTAAACGCTATCAGCAGATGACGGAACGCCTAGATGAGCTCGAAGCTACTTTAGAAAAACATAGCGGAATGGATCAACAGTCGGCACGATATTATTTCTATTTGGAACAAGAGCAAGTACTAAAAGAATTGCAACAACAGCAAACACAAATCGAACATTGGCTGAATGAATGGCAAAGACTCCAAGTGGAAGAACGAGAAATTGATTCAGAATTAAAAATTTTAGAACAAAGTTGGCAATGGCAACGGACACAAATGCCACAAGAATTTTTGCATACCGAAGAATGGCAGCAACTGTTTTCTGAAAATCGTTTGTTGAAAGAACAAGTCAATCAATTATCAATCAGATCAGAAATCGTCTTAGAGCAGCAGCGGACGATTGAAGCGGAGATCAACCAATTAGAAGCCACACATCCAGAATTATTACAGTCGGCACCTTCAGAAGTTCGTTCAAAGAACAAAACACCGTTTGCTATTATCGGCGGATTCTTTTTTGTGGTGGGGATCTTCCTACCAATGCCTTGGAAACTAGGAGTCTTTTTATTAGCCTTAGGTACATTGGGGTATTCATTTTATGAAAGGAAATCACTGAATGGTCAGAAAAGTGATTTATCAGAAATCAAAGGTAAGTGGCAAGAAAAACTGGGACAATTAGACAATACGTTAGCTCAAATCGAAGAAATCAATCAAAGTAAAAACAAGCTAGTGATTGAACAACAAAAAATCCAACAAAAAGCTTTCGATTTTCCAAAGGTCCATCACTTAGGAACGATGAATACCTTAGAAGCGATGAAGGAATATGGGCATGAAGTATCCGATTATCAAGACTTGTATAGCCGCTTGATCAAGAAACAAGAACGAGCAAATGAGATTCAACAAAAGTTGGTACAGCTTGATCGTCAGTTTGAATTGATTAAGGAATGGTTACCGTTACAAGATAAAGGAATCGCTGAAAAAATGGTGCTTTTAACGAACTTCATCCAAGAAATGGAACAATTGAAATTCGCTAGAAGTTATCAACAAAATACACTGTTGAAACAAGAAATCAACCAATTGAAAAAGAAACAAAAAAGTTTGATCGAACACTATAGCGGACAGATGGAACAGGTCGGACTTGCTTATCCATCCGAAGTAGCTGCTTATTTGCAAAAAGCGCAACAAACAAAAACACAACTTCAACGACTAAAAGAGTTGGATGAGATTCTCGCGCCACTTTTTCCAAAAAAACGGACACGGGAGCAATTAAGTACTGAACTGTATCATAATCAAGAGAAACAACGGCAGTATCAGTTTGAAGAAAAACAATTGATCGAACAACGTCAGCGGTTAAAGATCCAAATCGAGGAATTACAAAAAGATGGTACGTTGGATGAGATGTACCAAGAAGAAAGTTTATTGAGAGCACAACTGCAACAACTGATGGAACATTGGGGCGGTCTAATGGTCGCTGGGACTTTTTTAGGGGATCTGTCTACAGAAATGAGTGAACGTCAATTACCACAATTGTTAAAAGCTGCTGGTCACTATTTAGGAGTCTTAACACAAAATCATTACCAAGAGATTTTATTGAGAAATGATACTTTGACACTAACAGACGGTGTAACTGATTTTCCCATTTATGAATTATCTACAGGAACGAAAGATCAACTGATTATGGCCATGCGCTTTGCCTACCTATCGTTAGAATCAAAACGTTCGATCTGTCCAATCATCATAGATGACGGTTGGTTGCATTATGACCATCAAAGAAAATATCAATTAGCCAAATTGTTAGCTGATTTCGGTCAAAATTATCAAGTTATTTGTTTTTCTTCTGACCAAGAAATGGTAAGCTATTATCAGGAGCTTCAACAATCTGTGAATATATTAAAGGATGTATAAAGAATGAAAAAAATTCGTGAATTAGTTGTCGATGAACAATTTGAATTGTTTGTTTTAATTAAAAATGCTGATGTCAGAGTTGCGAAAAACGGAAAAAAATTTATTGCATTTACTTTTCAAGATACGTCTGGAACGATTGATGGCAAATATTGGGATGCTTCTGAAGAAGAGATCAACAAGTTTACTGCTGGGACAGTTGTTTTCTTAAGTGGGAAGCGGGAAATCTATCAAGGAAACCCACAAGTAAAGATTTTGCATATGCGATTGACTAAACTTGAAGAGCCAAGTGATCCTAGTTTTTATATGGAAAGGGCTCCTTTGAAAAAAGAAGAAATGGAAGAAGAAATCAATCAATTATTATTTGATATAACAAATGCTCATTGGAATCGGATTGTCCGTCATTTACTAAATAAATATCAAAAGCAATTTTTTGAATTTCCCGCAGCAAAACGGAATCATCATGCTTTTGCGAGTGGATTAGCTTATCACACATTGACTATGTTGCATTTAGGTAAAGCGATTGCTGATGAATATCCAGAATTGAATCGATCGTTGTTATACGCAGGAATCATTTTACACGATCTCGGAAAAGTGATTGAATTATCTGGACCGATGAGTACGGAATATACTTTAGCGGGTAATCTAGTGGGGCATTTGGTACTAGTAGATGAAGAAATCACGAGAGCATGTATCGCATTGAAAATAAATGAAGCAGATGAAGATGTTTTGGTATTAAGACATATGGTCTTAGCACATCACGGCTTATTAGAATACGGATCGCCGGTTCGACCACGTATCATGGAAGCAGAAATCTTACATCAGATCGATAATCTCGATGCTTCAATGCAAATGATGTTGACGTCGATTCGTCAAACAGAACCTGGAAAATACACTGAACGGATTTTTGGAATGGAAAATCGTAGTTTCTATGTTCCCAAAGAACTATAGATAACTAAAGGCACGTAGCCTAACACGAACTACTTGTGAGCCTACGTGTCTTTATTATTGGAAAATTTATTTTGTTATTGATAAAAATCTACAATAGTGTAAGATTGTAGTCAGATGAGAAACCGTTTTACTAATAGGGGGAAAATAGTTAATGAATCATTATATCCAATCTCTTGGCGTTCAAAGAGATCCGCTATTTTTCTGGGTATTGGGAATTTTCTTCTCAGTATGTTTGTTGTATATGGCTTATAAATTGAGAAACAAATCCAAGATTGCTTTGATTACTTTAACGACTACGGGCGTCTTTATTTGTATTTTTGCTATGTTTGCAACGATCGTTACACTGATGACCAGAATCAGTTACTAAAAAACAGCTCTTTGTCAAAGTGAATAGGTAGCGAAAAAACATCAAAGTCAATCATTTACTTTGGTGTTTTAATCTATGCTTATCTTTTACAAAAAATAAGGTGGAAATTACGATCCTTCTTAGAAATTATAGCGTCAAAAAAAACAGACCTGGATAGGTCTGTTTTTTTCATCTTATTTGCTTGATGATTCAGTTGTTGATGATTCAGAAGTTTTTGTTGATTCAGTTGTTTTAGATTCAGAAGATTTTGTTGATTTTGTTTTAGACTCAGATGTATTGGTATTAGCTGTTTCCATAGTAAATGGCGTTAATACATTTTTAAAGGCATCATCTGTGACTTTTACATTTTCTTCTTTTAATACTTTAGCGATAATTTCTTTTTGTAGGTCTTGATCACTTTCTTTTGTATCTCGGGCGATTGATTCTAATTGTTTCTTGTATTTATTCATGTCATCGCCTTTATTTTGGTTTTTGACCATTTTTACAACATAATAATCTGTTGAGTATGAAGTTGTATTTGTCGCTGAAATAATGTCAGATACTTGACCGTCTTTTAATTTGAAGGCTGCTTCTTTCACTTCAGTTGGAACATCTGTCGTTTGAGAATCAAATTTGATTTTTCCGCCATCTTTTTTAGTTGCTTCATCGGTTGATTTTTCTTTTGCCAGTTTCGCAAAATCAGTTCCGTCATCTGCTGATTTTTTCACTTCTTTTGCTTCATCTTCACTGCTTACTTTAATGATTTGTGCTTCAACTTCTGGATGGAAAGTTTTCCAAGCTTCTTTTAAATCTTTTTCTGTCACTTTGACGTTAGCACTTATACCAGCTTTTAATACTAAACTGCTTCTAAGTGCTTGTTTATATGAGTCTTCTGTATAACCAGCTGCTTCTAATTGTGATTTAAAGGTGTCACCGTAAGTTTCTTCATTCTTTTTGTATTCAGCATTGACATCTTTATCCGTTACTTTATCGCCATATTTATTTTCAAAGGCTTTGTAAATAATCATATTTTGAACTAATTGTTGGTTGTTTTGCGTATGTTTTGCTTCATTATAAAAATCTTCAACCGTGATAGTTCCGCCTTTCATTGTGGCGATGTCTTTATTTGTACTACCTGAACAAGCAGCTAATGCTAATACAGCTAGCGCACTAGTTGCAGCTAAAATTATTTTTTTCTTTTTCATTAAAATTGCTCTCCTGTGATTTATTATTATTCTTACAATAATAACTATACCATATCTATTTATTAATAAAAACGTTCTCGTGATAGTTTCAAATAAAATTCAAATTTTGATCACATTCCTAACTAAAAATTAAAAAAACAATAAAATTAAAATCAAAAGTGTTATAAAATTCCGCATTATTGCATGTCTTGTGGCAAATCATTTGTTAATTTTTCAACTTGTTCTTGGATTTGTGCAATTCTTGGTTCTGCTTGAAATTTAAAATTTTCAATATCTTTTTTCATTGATTCTTGAAAAGCGGGGATCAAAGTATTTGCTGTTTCTTTTGTGTCAACTAATGCTTGTTTGAAATTATTAAGACTGTTATTTAAATCATTTGTTAATTCCGTTGCTTCGTCTAGTTCAGCAATCAATTTTTTTCTGGTTTCGTTCCCGCTTCTAGGAGCAAATAACAATCCAGATATAGCTCCAACGGTCGTTCCAAAAACGATTCCTTTTAAAAAGTTTTTAATCAATGTTCTTCACCTGCTTTACAATGGTATGTTGAATTTGTTGCAATTCTTCCGCACTATATTCTGACTGATGGTTACCAAAGTGGATCGAAAAATCATCTTCTTTACTATAGCGAGGGACCAAATGGACATGTGAATGAAATACAGATTGATAAGCCAATTCACGGTTATTATTCAAGATATTCAGTCCTTGCATCTCAGGAAAGGCTTCTTCAATTGAACGAGCGATTTTAGGGATACGTGAAAAGACATCAGATGCTAGTACTTCGTCATATTCAAAAATATCAGAAACGTGTTGTTTTGGAATGACTAGTGTGTGTCCTTTTGTCGCTTGGGATATATCTAAAAATGCATAGACTTTTTCATCTTCGTAGATTTTATAACTAGGGATTTCTTGCTTAATAATTTTACAAAAGATACAGTTTTCCATAGGAAACATCCTTTCCATCAAAAATATTATTTATGTTAACTTTACCATATGTTCAAAGATTTGTATGAAAAAAAATAAATTGACTTCGTTTTCTTCATGGTATAATAAAAACAATCGAACGACGGAGGAAAAATTATGAGTCTAATTGTGGAACATGTAACAGGTGGCTATGGACATCTACCTGTTTTAAAAGATATTAGTTTTAGTGTACAGCCTGGCGAAATGGTAGGATTGATCGGTTTAAATGGCGCTGGAAAAAGTACAACGATCAAACATATCATTGGCCTCTTAGAACAAAAAAAAGGATCTATCACGATTAATGATCTGAGTTTGAAAAAAAATACTGAAGAATACCGAAAACAAATCGGTTTTATACCTGAAACGCCTTCTTTATATGAAGAACTAACTTTAAGAGAACATATCGAAGTGACTGCGATGGCCTATGATATTCCAATCGATATAGCGATGCAACGAGCTGAGAAATTGTTACATACGTTTCGTTTAGAGAATCGTTTGGAATGGTTGCCAGCCAATTTTTCAAAAGGGATGAAACAAAAGGTGATGATCTTGTGTGCTTTCTTGATCGAGCCTTCTTTGTACATTATTGATGAGCCTTTTTTAGGATTAGATCCATTAGCAATCAATGCTCTTTTAGAACTAATGGTAGAAATGAAAAATGAAGGTTCAGGGATCTTGATGTCTACGCATATTTTAGCTACGGCAGAAAAATATTGTGATCGTTTTGTAGTTCTGCACAATGGAGAAATACGTGCAGATGGAACCTTAAAAGACTTACAGGAGGAATTCCGACTACCTGATTCTTCTCTGGATGAAATTTATATCTCCTTGACAAAGGAGCAGGATCATGAATAATTTCTTTCAATTGCGATTAGCAAAACACCAGAAAAAAATGATGAAGTATTTGCGTTATGTACTAAATGATCATTTTGTATTGGTTTGCTTATTTCTATTTGGCGGAGTCGGCTTTTACTATTCAAACTGGTTAAAAACGTTAACGACTCCTTTTCAAATGGGTGGGATTATCCTTACGATCTTTTGGTTTATTTGTTTGTTTTTTGGTAAATTTGCCACTTTCACGCAAGCGGCCGATCTGGTTTTTCTACTACCGAAAGAAAAGGAGATGCATCAGTATCTCCAACGAGCTTTTCTTTATTCCAGTCTATTTCCTTTTCTGTTCTTAGGACTAGCTTGTGGCTTTTCAATGCCCCTCGTGGTTGTGACAACCGGGCAGCCTTTTTCTTTTTACTTCGTTTATTTACTGATTCTCTGGGGATTGAAGAGTAGTCAACTACAAATCAAACGAGTGGAGCTTTTCCGGATTGAAGAGAAAAAATTGATGGTATGGAAAGCTTCTTGGTATCTTTCGACATTGCTGATCTTGTTGCTTACGGTCTATGGATGGCTCTGGCTTGGATTGTTAGCTATGTTGATTCAATTAAATATTTACTTTTGGTTTTTATGGAAAAATATGACGTATCGGTTGGATTGGGAAAAAATGATACAAAAAGAAGAGCAACGTTTACATCAAATCTATCAATTCATCAATCTTTTTACTGACGTGCCGGAAATCACTTCTAAAGTCAAAAGAAGAAGGTATTTAGACCCGTTGCTTCAACATACGAAGAAAACGAAAGATAATACTTATTATTATCTTTATGTCAGAAGATTTATTAGAGGTTCTGATTTCAGTGGTCTTTTCTTACGCTTAGTGTTGATTGGAAGTATCTTGATTGCAGGTATTGAAGATGTTTATTTTATAACTGCTATTGGGGCGCTTTTTATCTATTTGATCGGATTCCAAGTGATCCCTTTATACAATCAATTTCGTTACATGACACTTGTCCAACTTTATCCAATCACGGAAAAGCAAAAAGAAGTTGCGCTGCAAAAGTTATTGTTAAATCTTTTGCTGATTGCCGCTAGTCTTTTTGGATTGATTGGTGCGATCGTATTAAATGGTCTAGACAAACTCATACCGATTATCAGTTATTTGATTGTCATCGGCTTGTTTATTAAAATCTATACACCGACTCGGATCAAGAAAATGAACGAATAAAAGAGGTGAAAAAACGAGAGAATAAGGCAGATTTGCTTTTTCTCTCGTTTTTTTGATAAAAGATGGTTTTTTAGAGAGGAATACAGGAAAAAAGAACGTATATGTGCTTGACGTTCGGGGCTTAGGCGACTAGAATAATAAGTACTGCAAATCATAGAGTTTAGAGGACGGGAGAATGCATGATGGAGTTTCAGTTAGACCAAGAATGGCGTTTACGCCCAATCAAAGGTGATACGGGAAAAACATACATAGGCATGCGCGATGAAGATAAGGTCTTTATTAAACGCAATACGACTCCAATGCTTGCTGCACTATCCCGAGAAGGAATTACACCAAAACTGGTATGGACGAAACGGACAGGAAATGGCGATACCTTAACAGCACAGGAATGGCTAGAAGGACGTTTATTAACTCCGACCGAGATCGGCCAGCGAAATGATGTTATTGATGTCTTGTATCATTTGCATCATTCTGCTTCACTTAAAACGATGTTGACTCGGATCGGTGGTAGAGTGATGACACCAGAAAAAATGTTGCAACAATATGAACTGGAGTTACCTGAGACACTCAGAAAGAATCGATTTTTACAAATCGTTCACCAGTTTTTGCGTCAACAAATTCCACAGATGGATAAAGAGAACTTTGCAGTTGTACACGGAGATGTCAATCATCGGAACTGGTTAGTGTGCAAAAATTATTTGTATCTAGTTGATTGGGATTCAATTATGTTTGCTGATCCAGCGGTGGATATTGCCACGATTTTAGGGAATTATGTTCCATTATCTAATTGGAATCAATGGCTCGTTACTTATGGGATTCGCCCAACGGATGAGATATTAGAAAAATTACATTGGTATGCTGCGATGAACCTTTTACAAGAGATTACCCGATATTGTCAGCGTGAAGATCATCGACGAATGAATGAAGAGATCTTACAGTTGAAAAGAATTTTTAGTGGTTGAGCAAAGAGTCAAAAAGAATGAGTACGGTGTACGAATAAAGCATTTATTGTCGATTATTTATTCAGAGTTAAGATCAGAAGAGTAGAACATCACTTGTCTGATCTTTATTTTTTTAGGAAAGAAAGGAATGGAGTTTTCATGCGTGTACGTAATCGCCCAGGTGCTGCTGAAATGCTAGCAGCGCATCCAGATTTAGTAATAAGTGAACCAACCAAGTGGAGAGGTAAGTGGAACGAACTATTTGGCAATGAGCAGCCGATCCATATTGAAATTGGTATGGGAAAAGGTCAGTTTATCACAGGAATGGCTAAGGCTCATCCTGAAATCAATTATATCGGGGTAGAAATGCAAGTCAGCGTTGTATCAATTGCTTTAGATAAATTAATTGAACAACCATTACCAAATTTAAAACTATTGCATGTTGATGGTTCAGCGTTGACGGAATATTTTGCAGATAGTGAGATTGATCAAATCTATTTGAACTTTTCTGATCCGTGGCCTAAAAAAAGACATGAAAAACGCCGGTTAACGTATCATACATTTTTAGCGGTGGATGAACAAATTCTACGCCCTAAAGGAGAAATCCATTTTAAAACAGATAACCAAGGACTATTTGAATATTCATTAGCTAGTTTTTCTCAATACGGCATGATCATCAAACAAGTATGGTTAGATTTACATCAAAGTAAATATGAAGGAAATATCATGACTGAATACGAAGAAAAATTTTCTTCAAGAGGTCAAAGAATCTATCGTGTTGAAGCTCAATTTCCAGATAAAACGAAGAAATAATGACTTCATTTAATCAAAAGCAACCGAAACATTTTTGTTTCGGTTGCTTTTTTGGTTGTAGATGCAGCTGTTCGAGCAAGGAAAAATTGTAGGACAAAATATTTTCGTATTTATTTTATATAGAAGGTTCAATCAAGTTAAATTTAGAAAATGAAAATAAGCCTTTATCTGTGATCTTTAATTCGGGGATGACAGATAATGTTAAAAATGAAAGTGTTAAAAATGGATCGAATGATTGACTGGCACCTAACGCATGTGCTTCTTTAGTTAAGGAAACTAACTGCTCATTCACAGCTAAAAAAGGTTCTTGAGACATTAAGCCACCGATTGGTAAGGGTAAACAAGCCAACTCTTGACCATCTGCAACAGCGATCATTCCGCCACCTTTTTTGATTAATTGGTTTGCTGCTATTAACATATCTTCGTCATTCGTTCCCACCACGACGATGTTATGGGAATCATGCGCAACAGTTGTTGCAAGGGCTCCTTTCTTTAGTTGAAATCCCTTAACGATCCCAACACCAACATTTCCTGTTCGATGGTGACGTTCGATCACAGCAATTTTTAGTTGGTCGTTGGTAATTGAAGGAACAAAGACACCATTTTTTGTGTCTACTTCTACGAGACAATCATTGGTCAATAAACTGTTGGGGATGACTTCGATCATGTGGGCTTTTTCAGTACAAAGTGGTAAAGCAAAAGAATCGACCGTTAATGGTTTCACATCCATTTTTGGTAATTTTTGAGCATAAGTATTTTTTTGTCTCGGAAATTGTTCCAGATTCAATTGTGCATTCTCTACCACGATTTTTCCATTAGAAAAGACAGTATTGATTGGAAGAGTCGATAAATCATTGGTTAAAAAGAAATCAGCTTGATAGCCAGGTGCGATGGCGCCTAGCTGACTTAAGCCAAAACATTCGGCAGCGTTTAGTGTGGCCATTTGAATAGCTTGTAATGGTTCCATTCCTAAATGGATTGCTTGGCGTATGATGTGATCGATAGAGCCTTCTGCAACCAGATCATCGATCAGTTTATCATCCGTGACAAATAAACAACGTCGTGAATTTTCTGGTGTTACAACGGGAAGGAGTGCTTCGAGGTCTTTTGCAACTGTCCCTTCTCGAATCATTAAATACATCCCTAAAGCTAGACGTTCTTTTGCTTCTTGTGCGTTAGTCGCTTCATGGTCGGTTTTTATACCAGCCGTCAAATAGACGTTTAGCTCATCTCCTTGAATACCAGCTGCATGACCATCGATTTTCATATTTTTCTCATGCATCAATTGTAATTTATCAATGATGGTTTTTTCGTTATTTGCAACAGCTTGGTAGTTCATCACTTCAGCAAGTCCCAACACTTCAGGACGATCAAGAAAAGGAATGAATGATTGGGCGTCTAGCACTGCGCCGCTTGTTTCAAAAGGTGTTACAGGAACGCAGGATGGCAGCATGATAAAAATATTCATTGGTACGGATTGGGCATCTTCAATCATAAAATCAAGCCCAATACTCCCTGCTACGTTTCCTATTTCATGAGGATCAGTAATTACCGAGGTGACGCCATGTAATAAAGAAATTTTTGCAAACTCGCTTGGAGATAAAAGTGAACTTTCGATATGCACATGCCCATCAATAAGTCCTGGTACGAGGTATTGATTTTTTGCATCATAGATTTCTTTGCCTTCGTATTGACCGATCCCCACGATTTTACCGTCACAAATCGCAACATCACCGGTTAGGATTTCTTTTGTAAAAACGTTGACGATTTGTGCATGTTTGATTACCAGATCAGCTGGTTCTTTTTTCCCAGCGACTAAAATATGCTTTGTTCGTAATGATTCCACCATGTTCCCTCCAAAATAAATTTTTAATAGTATAACATAAATTCGGATTTTGCCCATCTTTTAGCATTTAATGATACAAAAATAAAATAGTATTAGAAAAAAGACGTATGTTTTTTATGGAGGGGATAAGATGGATATAAAGAAGATATCAGATGATCTCATTAATGAAAGTTATAAAAAACGTGTTCAAGATATCTATATAATGCCTAATCAAACTGATTTCAATATTTATTACCGCTATAGTAAAAAACGAACATTCCAAAAAAGTATTGCATCAGATATTGGACAACAATTAATCTCACGCTTTAAATATTTAGGAGAGATGGATATCGGTGAGAGAAGAAAAGCGCAATTAGGTGCAATGACTTACGTCTTAAAAGAAAAAGAGGTCAGACTGAGACTGTCTTCTGTAGGTGATTACTTACAAAGAGAAAGTTTGGTGATTCGATTACTTTATGATTTGTCTGAAAAACAGTTCCGCTGTTTTTGTCCTGAGGATTTAAAGGTGATCAATGAGCGGAGTAAAAAGCGTGGGCTCTATTTGTTCAGCGGACCAGTTGGATCAGGAAAAACTTCTTTGATGTACTATTTGGCACAAGACAAAGAGGTACAAGTAATTACAATAGAGGACCCAGTAGAAATTGAAGAAACAGCCTTTTTACAATTACAAGTAAACGATAAAATCGAACAAACGTATGAGGAATTGCTGAAGCTTGCATTACGTCATCGTCCAGATTTATTGATCATTGGAGAAATCAGAGATAGCAAGACAGCGAATGTAGCAATTCGAGCAGCGTTGACAGGTCACCGTGTATTTGCGACGGTTCATGCCCGCCATTTAGATGGAACCGAAGCGAGAATTCTTGAATTAGTTGGCAGAAGCGATGAGTTTTTTGAATGTTTATCTGGCGTAATCTACCAAGAAATCCTTTTAGACCAAACACAAGCAGCAGCGGCTTTATGGGGATACAACTTTACCTACAATGATTTTGAGAGGAAAGGGTGGGACCAAAGCTATGAAGAAGCAAAAAATAGTCGCTGGCGATCGTTTGCCTTCTAAGAAAATGTCACTGAACCATCAAGCAAAGTATATTCGACTGATGGGGGAGTTACTTGACCATGGATTTAGTATTCAAGAAGCAACGGAAATATTGTTGAAGATCGCACCTGTCCCCCATATTTATTTACAGCAAGGACACCGTTTATTGCAAGAAGGACATTCTTTTTATGAGGTTCTACAAGCATTGGGTTTTACTCAAGACAAGCTTGTGCAAATCGAGTTAGCCAGTGCGCATGGGAACTTGATCCAAACATTGAATGGGATGGCAGAACAATTTCGTCTCGTAGCAGAATTTCGAAAAGAATTAAAAAAGATGATCAGTTACCCGTGTTTACTGTGTTTGTTTTTATTAGGGATCTTAGTTGCATTACGCCAATTTATTTTGCCACAGTTATTAACTTCGGAAATGGTCATGGATACGCATTGGGGAATCCGATTTTTGCAGTCCTTTCATTGGTATGTTCTTCTTGTTTTACTGTCTGTTGGTTTATTATGTCTGTTTATCAAGATCAGGCTCTTAAAAATGGATATGATTCAACGAGGGGAATGGTTCAGCAACAAACCATTGATTGGTTCGCTTTTTTCCCTCTACCAGTCTTCTTATATCGCTTTAGAATTTGGAAAATTATTCTACGAGGGATTAGAATTGCGCCAAATTATTTTTTGTTTGAAAGAAACAAAACAAGGGAGTTTGATCCAACTATTAGCATTTCGTCTGACAAAAGGGTTAGAATCAGGAATTTCTTTAGCACAGCAGTTTGAGACTTATTCATTTTTAACGGCTGAATTTAGTCAAATCGTTTTACAAGGGGAAGCAAAAGGAAACTTAGGTAAAGAACTTTTGTTTTACAGTAAATTAGCAAGACAGCATTTTTTCCAAAAGGTGAACCGTGGACTTTCATGGATACAGCCAGTCCTTTTTCTAGGAATTGCAAGCTTGATTCTATTGATTTATGCAGCAATTTTACTGCCGGTTTATGGTAACATTGAGGAGGTTTTATTATGAAATATCTAGTCAATTTCAGACGAAAACAATTAAGGAATGTTGAAAGTTTTACGTTGATCGAAATGCTGATCGTCTTATTAGTGATCAGTGCATTAGTTCTCTTGTTCATCCCTAATATTTCCCGCTATCGAGATCATGTCAATCGAGAAGGCAAACAAGCAGTGATGCAATTGGTCGATGCTCAAAAAGAATTGTACTCTTTGCAAAATAATGGGAAAGTCCCAACGATCGCAGAACTCTTAAAGGAGGGATATATAAAGCAAGAACATGCAGATGCCTATAACCAAAAATAAACCAATCTGCCTTACTGGTTATACTTTGATTGAAACCTTATTTGTTTTGACGATCACTTTAGGATTATTTCTATTCCCTTCACTTTCAGTCTCAGCTTGGCAAAAGCAGATGACAATAGAGCAATTTTTTGCACAATTTGAAAGTCGGATATATGCCACGCAGAAAATAGCCATTGTCAGCCAACAAGCTACAAGAATCTTTTACGATCAATCAAAGAATCAAATTGTTTTTGACGTACCCAATCCAAATCTCGGGTGGTCAACTTTAGAGGTGCCAGATGAAATTACTGTCCAACAGATGGAAAAGCTCATATTCGCTGCGGGAACCGGCAACGAAAGTTCATTGCAAGCTTATCGGTTTTATTGGACGAACAAAAGACAAACAATCGTTTATCAATTCCAGCTAGGGAGTGGTCGATATATTAAAAAAATCGAATAGACATGCTTTTGTTCTATTAGAAACAGTAATGGCTTTATCCATTACCTTATCGTGTATCTTTCTTGTCAGCCATGGGAATTTGTATTTATTAACTGCAGAAAAGCAAAATAATCAGGAAATCTTATTACTTCGCAGGCTATATGAAGATGTAAAAACCTACCGAATGTATGAACAAATACCGAATCGAACGTTAAATGGACCAGATAGTCAGACAACCATAACCGCTAAAAAGAAAAAGATCGAAAAAGTGAAGCTCACACAAGGAGACAAAGTGATTGAGATTACCAAAATACCAGAATAAAGCTGCCTTTACACTGATTGAATGTTTGATTTCGCTTGCCATTTTAAGTGCTGTTTTACTTTCAATCAGTCTTTTAATCACGCAAACAACGAAAGTGGAACAATATTTACAACGAAAGGATCAAAAAGAGTGGCTGATTTTTTTAGCTCAGTTTGAAGAAGAAATAAAAAAAGGAAAAAATGTCGTCATTAAAGATAACCGTATTTATTATGAGATGGAAAAGAAAACCTATTTATTTGAGCAATATCATGCGTTGATACGTAAACGAGAAGTATCAGGGGGACACCAACCTGTGTTAACACAAGTCAAGCATTGGGAAGTGAGAGATTCTACTGCAGCTATCACATTTTTAATCGAATTTATAAACGGAGAGAAGTATGAGGGGATTTGGACCAAGCCACTATCATAAAAAGCATAACAAGGGGTTCAGTAGTAATATCTTATTCTCAACCTTACTATTGTTTTTAGTTTGTAGTTCCTTATTGTCGATCATTGTACAAACTTATCGCTCGACAGTAGATTTGAATCAACGCACCAAAAATTATTATGTAGCAAAAATAATCAAACAAATGGTTTTATCTGAAAGTAACGAGTTGAAAGAACAGGGAATGTATCAATATAATTTAGGAAAGGTTCATTACAAAAGAAAAGCGAATCAGCTAACGATCGAAATTCAGATCGAATCTCAGCATTTTCAGTTCATGGAAATGCTTAACAGTGATACAGAAAGTAACACAGAAAGTGAGTGAATCCATGAAAACGCACTCTTTTCTGTGTTACCGCTGTTTACATAACGTTTATGTTTTTTGTTTCACAAATAAAAAAGTGTGAAAACGATTGAAATTTTGCTCATAGTTCGTTAAAATTAAACAGGTAAAATAATTGTTATAATATATCTAGAAATGAGGTGCACCATGTTACCAGAAAAAATGGAACAGGGGTTTGAACAAAACCTAAAAGCGATTCAGCTTTTACAAAATGCATTGGGAACTTCCTTTTTAGAAGCCTATGTCGAAAATGCTGAAAACTTAATCGACAACTATCAAGTACGAGTGGTAGATGGAGTACCGTCTGAAGAAATCAAGCAACAGATTTCTGCTTTGTATAAAGAACTCAGTCAACTTTCCTTTGAACCAGAAGAGTGGCGCCGTCTGTCACAACTACTGTTACTAAAGGGGAGTCAGACAGAACATCTTCAAGCGAACCATCAACTTACTCCAGATAGTATTGGTTTTTTATTTGTCTTTTTAATTGAACAGCTATTCACAAATAAAGAAGAACCAATCAAGATTTTGGACATTGCAGCAGGAATGGGCAACTTGTTATTAACAGTTCTTTTAAACCTATCAAGTGCGGGATACCAAGCGGAAGGGATGGGTGTAGATATTGACGATACGTTATTAGCGGTTGCTGCTTCAACAAGTGATCTGACTCAGGCGAATGTTCAATATTTTCACCAAGATGGCTTACAAGAATTACTGATTGATCCAGTGGATGTAGCTATCAGCGATTTACCGATTGGTTATTATCCGAATGATCAAAAAGCAAAAGAGTTTTTAACAAGCACCACACAAGGGCATAGTTATGCCCATCATCTGCTATTAGAACAGGCAATGAAGTATGTCAAACCAGATGGATTCGGTCTGTTTTTGATGCCAAGTAACTTCTTAGAAACAGAACAAAGTGAAGAAGTCAAAAGATGGTTTAAAGAAGAAGGATATCTTCAAGGAATGATCCAATTACCAGATGAATTATTCCGTAACAAGCAATCACAAAAAAGTATTTTGATCTTGCAGAAAAAAGGAACAAAGGCAAAACAAGCACAAGAAGTATTACTTGTAAAACTTGATTCACTAAAGAAACCAGAGAAGGTGACTGAATTTTTTAAAGAATTTGAAACATGGAAATCGTCTTCTCTTTAATCACGCACTAAGAAGGAGAATTATATGTCTAAAACAATTGCTATCAACGCTGGAAGTTCAAGTTTAAAATGGCAGCTATATCAAATGCCAGAAGAAACCGTAATTGCTAAAGGAATTGTCGAAAGAATCGGTTTAGAAGATTCAATTTTTACGATCAAATATGGTGAAGATCAAAAATTTGAGAAAATCATGGACATCGATGACCATGAAGTAGCAGTAAAAATGTTGTTAGATCAACTGATTGCATTACAAATCTTAAGTTCTTACGATGAAATCACTGGGGTAGGACATCGTGTCGTTCATGGTGGAGAAACTTATGCTGATTCTGTAATCGTGGATGAAGCTGTGATGGATCGCATTGAAGAATTAGCAGAGTTTGCACCATTGCATAACCCTGCTAATCTAATGGGTATCAAAGCATTTAAAAAAATCTTACCTGATATCCAAAGCGTGGCTGTTTTTGACACGTCATTCCACGCAACAATGCCAAAAAGCAGTTATTTGTATAGCTTACCTG
This sequence comes from Enterococcus sp. C57, assembly GCF_040887305.1. Classification (NCBI taxonomy): domain Bacteria; kingdom Bacillati; phylum Bacillota; class Bacilli; order Lactobacillales; family Enterococcaceae; genus Enterococcus; species Enterococcus sp. C57. Next base: position 19,180 of record NZ_JBFOFP010000015.1, read on the forward strand.
TTTCTTACTATGAAGATTTCAAAGTAAGAAAATATGGCTTCCATGGTACAAGTCATCGCTATGTAGCAGAACGTGCGGCTAAGATGTTAGAGAAACCAATCGAAGAGTTGAAATTGATCACTTGTCACTTAGGGAATGGTGTTTCAATTACGGCAGTAGATGGTGGAAAATCAGTTGATACTTCGATGGGATTCACACCACTGGCAGGTGTAACAATGGGAACACGCTCAGGGGACATCGATCCAGCTGTTTTACCTTATCTAATGGAAAAATTAGAGATTGATATTGATGAAATGGTCAACATTTTAAACAAAAAATCAGGTTTGTTAGGTCTAACAGGTTTATCAAGTGACATGCGTGATCTTGAGAAAAACTATGAACAAGAGCATATCCATTTGGCATATGACATCTTTGTAGACCGTATCCGTAAATATATTGGTGGATATGTGACAACGATGAACGGCGTTGACGCAATTGTTTTCACTGCTGGAATTGGTGAAAATGATGGGCACGTCCGTAGTGAAATCATTAAAGGGATGACATGGTTTGGTTGTGAAATTGATCCTGAAATGAATAAAAAACGTGGGGAAGAATTAGATATCTCCACAAAAGATTCAAAAGTCAAAGTACTTGTCATTCCAACTGATGAAGAATTGATGATCGCTCGTGACGTGGAACGTTTACGTAAATAAATATTCTAATGAAATAGTTGTTAGCCTTTTTTAGGTATGAAATAGTGTAACGAACGTATCATAATTTTAAGAATAAATTTTTTCCGAAGTGAACATTGTTCACTTCGTTTTTTTGTTTTGTCTATAAAAAGTGATTGATTGAAAAAAAGAAATGTTCTTTTTTAAATCAATAAAAAATATAGAAATAAAATAAAGTATTATGAAAAAAAGGGAGGAGATTGAATTGAGAAAAACAAATCGATTAACGATAACGATTATGAGTGTACTAATATTAGCTAATTCATCTATAACTGCCAGTCCATTTGTATACGCAGAACAAAATGAAGTCTCAGGAAAGAAAACAATGAAAAGTGAAATCAGCCAGGCAAATATTTCAGGTGAACATTCAGATGTGAAACAAACGAACATTCCTAATGATCAAAACGTTAAGAAAGCGACTGAGGCAGTGAAACTTCTGTTTGATGAAATAGGAGCAAAAACAAGTAATACCCAAGCAAAAATTAATGAAGTAAAGCTACAAGTAATGGAATTAACAGAAAGTGTACAAAAAACAAAATTATTTGAAAAAATTGTTCAAGCGCAAGAAATGTATGATTCAAAACAGACTAAAATGACAAATTCTAAAGAAAAAAATGGACAAAAAGAATTTGACGAAAAAACTCCTTCCTGTACAATCGACCCCTATATTTATGGAAACGTATATATGACTGGTGCTTATGAAGGGGAAATCAATCAATTTAAATTGATTGTTGGCGATAAAGAATATACCCCAGGTTTTACTTTGTTACCAAATAATCAGTACAAACTTTATATTGGAAAGAAAATTCCGCCTTCAATTTTTTCAGTCACAGTAAAAATCTTTGATAAAAAAGGAAAAGAGACAAGTTCTCAAAACGTTTCAGTTCAAGCACCGAAACTCACCATTAACAATTACACATTAGGAGAAAACTATGTCAAAGGTGAGTTTATTGGTGATGTTGCTAAATTTAAATTGAGGGTGGGGACCACAGGAAGCACGAAAGAATACACTCCAGGTTTTAGACGATTAGCGAATAATCAATTTGAAGTCTATGCGAAAGATAAAATATTACGTGGAAGTAAAAGAGTCGTTTTGGTTGCTCTGAATTCAGAAGGAGATTTGTTAAAATCTGGTTTAGTTAGAGTCCAATCTCCCTACTTAGATATAAATGACTATAAATTAGGAAATGAATATATTACAGGTACCTATGCTGGGGCAGTAAAGAAATTTAAGTTAGTAGTGGATGGAAAAGAGTATTTTCCAGGATTTAAATTGTTAAAGGATAATCAATTTGAAGTCTACGCGAAAAACAAGGTATCGGCGCTAACTAAATCTATTACTTTGATTAGTTTAGATGAACAAGGAAAAGAAATCGTTAGTAAGCAAGTGGTTTTCATTGATTCAACGAATAAAGACTGACTATTTTTATAGCTGAAGCATTAACGACTCGTATAAAAAGTTACTTGAATAGAAATAGAAGAACAGCCAGTGTCACAAACAAAAATTTTTTTACCGAAGTGAGTAACTTTAACATTGTTTTTTATTTTATAAAATAGTCTATTTAAAAAAATGACATTTTTTTTTAAATAATTAAAAAAAATAGCGAGCCCGAATAGGTTATTATTTCCTTAAATCAAATAAACAAAAAAGGGTGGTTTTTAATTGAAAAAGGGGAACTTGAAAAAGAATTTAGTGTCGTTTTCAACTACGAGTGCATTAGTATTATCTAGTTTATCTGGAGTAGTGACACCAATGGTCCATGCAGATCAAAATGGGGCGGGAGAAGGCATCACTATTACTACTTCGGAAAAAAATGAGAAAAAAGAAGAAGCAAATCAATCAAATCAATCAAGTCAGGCGAGTGAAACAAGTCAAACACACGCTTCAGAAGAAAAAGAAAATAAAAAAGTAGAAGAAACAACAACATCTTCCACTACAAAAGAACAGAACGCATCAAGTGTGCCAGTACCGGAACAGAAGAATACACTTGCAGATGAAGTGATTCAACATGCTACTGATGCAGTCAATAATCTATTTGATGGAAATGGAGCAAAAGTAGGCAATACTAAAGCTCAAATTGATGCGGCGAAACAACAAGTCGAAAGCTTACCAGATAGTGATCAAAAAACAGCGTTA
>NZ_JBFOFP010000016.1:0-13054 GCF_040887305.1 Enterococcus sp. C57
TATTTGAAGTCGATACAGGTTGAAAAAATAAAAGACGCCAATTGCCTTTTACAATATATCTTTGATACTTCTAGCGGTTCCCTTAGTCTATTTAGTTATGTCTGAGAGTATCTCTTGGTCTTTTGCTGTTTCTCTTTAATTATTTTGCTAGTTATATGTTATTATTACGTATGTAATGATGGGTAGCTATCTGAAGGAGGGGTTTTTATGTCTATGAAGTTGTATGTGTACTCTCATGCGGTAAATGTGTATATCTTGCGGTATTTAGGTATGCCAGTGGAGCAGTTTTGTGAACTTTATGGCTTTAATCAAGGTACGGTGGCTAGTTGGGTAACAAGGGAGCGTTCGGTAGAGACGTTGCCTGCGTCGTTTATTTATGCTTTGTCCTTGGCTTCTAGTCATAATATGGGGGAAATCTATGAAGAGTTGTTGAAGCTACAAGAAGACTATTATTGTTATCGTGAACGTGTAGGATTCAAGAAGGGAAAGAAAGTGAAAAAACGCTTAGATTGATTTTTGATAAATTTTATTATATTACAATTATTACAAATAGAATTGTTTATTTTATCATATATCGTAATTAGAAATCTATTAGATAAAATCATAATCGTTGGTTTTGGTTTCAAAATCGTAAATGAGAGAATCAAACAGAGAAAAACAAACGTTTGTTCCCGTTTTATTTTTGTGCTATGCTGTTTTTGTAAAGATTTTTACAAAAAAACGCTTTATTATTGTTTGTCAAGTAGTCTTAACAAAAAATTAACATAAATATTTTGCGAAATTTCGTCAAATATTTATGTTTTTTTGGGTTTTCAAACGAAAATAAATATGCAATACTTAGCTTGTCAATTGATCGAGCAGCTGTTCAAATTTATTCATGAGTAAATGATTTTGTGAGTAGAGGAGGATGAAAGCCTATTGTTATTGACTTTTTGGAAGCGTAAAAAAATACAATGATAAATTTATTTGCAGATTGTGAATGAATATGTTATCGTTTTTTTAGAAATTTTCAAATTAGAATGAATTTAAAAGTAAATATACTTTTTTTGTTGCGATGTGTTGCTGTGCAATGTAGAGCTCAACAAAAAAAGGAGTGGTTTAGAAATCTCGCTGAGAAAGAGCGCCAACTCTTTCAAAGGTCATAGATTTCTACCCCGACCGTTAGAACAGATAACGGTGCTACTCCTTTTTGAGTTACAGGTTTCCCTGCAACATGAACAATAATACCATAAAATTAAGTCAATGAACAATCTTGTATTTTATACTTGTTGTAGTTTTTTTTCTTTTATGGTGCAGTGTATCTAAAAATTTTTTTAGTTGTACTGTTGCTTTATTGTCGTGTTTTAAGCGAGATTCTGTAGTTAAGAAAGAGAGAGACTGTTATTGCTTCTTTGGAGGTAGTAGCTAGTTTCTCTCTTTTTTTGTTGGGTTCCACATTGTTCAACAAAAAGTGGAACAATAATAGTTTGAGACTTTTGAAGTGGAGGAAACAATGTTTGGAAAATTTTGTACAGTTGAGGATCTGAAACGTCAAGCAATTACAATTAAGCTTTATAACAACAGTGTTTGGGCTAATTTAGGGGACGGACGATTTATTAATCGTCAATCAAAGCAAATTCGACCAATTTCTATGCTTTATCGTTCCACTCGAACGGTTGTTGGTGTGAATTATCAAGTGATTGCAAAGCGTAAAAAGAAGCGAGAAGGACTCTTGTTTTTGGAGAAACCTTACAAGACAAAATACATGTAAGAACGGAAAGATTTTTCTTGTTTGCAAGTAAATCTCTTTACCAAAAACGAATGAATCAAGCAACGTACTAATAAGTATGATCGGCTTGGTTCTTTTTGTTTGTGCTAGTGTTGTAGTTTTTGTTCGTCGTAAATCACACAAATAATTAATGAAATAGAGATAGTTGAAATGACTATCTCTATTTTTATTCAAGGAGAGTGAGAAAAATGTTTTCTAAATTTCTGAACAATTATAAAATGCTACAAAAAAATATGCTGACCCTATGTATTTTGAAGGAAAGCAAAAAAATGTATCTTTTTAGAAAAATATAAATGTTCAATATACGAAGTAAGACCAGTAATATGTAGAATGTATGGCATGTGTCTTCCTTGTGGGTTAATTAAGAATAAAGAAGTTGTTTTTCAAGAAGGAAGAGATTTAACTAATATTCAACTAATTATTGGAGACGAGATTATTAAGCAAAGAAACTATCCCTTATTTTATTTCTTTTCTTTCTTCTTAAGTGAAGAATATTATCATATTACTATGAAGAAGCTGTCAATGATACGTTCTCGGACAGAAAAAGGCTATGCAGATTTTACAAGAATGGTTAAAGTGTAATTTTATTTTTTTCTATGCTAATATTGTATTATTTTGTTCGTTGTAAGTCGCACAAATAATTAATAAAAAATTGAATACCAAATAAGCGGTTAGAAAATTTCTAATCGCTTATTTGGTTTTATAAAGGAAGTAGCGAGTTTTATAAAAATTTTTTGAAAAAAATGTGAAGTCACTTTATTGTTGAGAGATTTTGGTTAGAATGAAGGAGGATAACGATAAGTGAATAACAATTGTGATAATCAGGTTTCTTCTGACTTAAAAGAAGGCGTTTGGCAAGTAGAAGATCATACGCTGTGTGAAGAATGTTCAGAAGAACTATTTTTCAAAATGAAGGATAACTATCATGAATTTTCTTTAAGTATATCCGTCGTTTTGAATTGTTTGTTCATTGCAGAAAAAGAAGGATATGTTCCTAGATTACCAGATTATTGGTGGGTTCAAATTCGACAAAAGATTCCTGCAGAAACTATATTGAATAAAGGAAAGGAAGAAAATTTGTAGATGAAGAGAACGAGTAAACTATTATCTGCTTTATTATTATTAGGTCAAGTTGTTGGCTATACTCCATCTGTTTTAGCAGACGAAGAACAATCAACTGTAGCGACAGAACAATCAACGACAGTGAATACAGATCGTTCTACAACTGATAGTACAGATACAACTAAGGAAGAAACCACAACAGATTCTTCCATTGAACAACCTGAACAAAAACCAAGTGAATCAAACGATCAGACGACTAACTCTACGGCAGATAGCTCACAAACAACAGAGTCAAAACCAGAAAATAATACGCGAGATACTACTGAGCCTTCAGAAACGATTCCTGTGGAACAGCCAACTACAAAACCGAGTGAATCGGGCAATCATGGAGCAACACAATCAACGAAGCCTGCGGAAATCACTCATTCACAATCGGTTGCGACACAGCCTTCAACAACTGGACAAAATGTGCAACCAAAAGCAGAAACAAAGGTACAAGCTCAAACTGTGCAAGAAGAGTCAAAAGCTTACCGTCAAGCACCAACTGCGCCCATTCAAGAATTAGTACCTTCTAGCAAACAGGATAATAAAGGAAACATTCATTTTGAAAAAGACGAGTCTGTCGAAAGTTTTATTCGTAAAATTGGCGAATCTGCTCGTAAAATTGGACAAGAAAATGATTTGTATGCTTCAGTCATGGTTGCTCAAGCGATTTTAGAATCGGCGAGTGGTCAAAGTCAATTAGCCCAAGCGCCGAATTACAATTTATTTGGTATCAAGGGTACACATAACGGAAAAGGTGTCTCTTTTGCGACACAAGAAGATTTAGGTAATGGGACACTTTATACTACTCAGGCAACTTTTAGACAGTATAAAAACTACGAGGATAGCTTAAATGACTATGCTCAACTATTGAAAGAGGGCTTAACAGGAAATAGATATTTTTACGATGGTGTTTGGAAAACGAATGCGAAAACTTATCAAGAAGCAACGAAATTTTTGACAGGATGTTATGCGACAGATACTAGCTACGATAAAAAATTGAATGGTTTAATCGAAACCTATGATTTAACTAAGTATGATAAAGAAGTAGCGGGTCCAAAATTAAATAAAAAAGGATATGCCGTTCCATTAAAGAATTACACGATTTCTAGTCCATTTGGTAATCGTGGAGGAGAATTTCATCGAGGAATCGATTTGGCAGCACCACAAGGCGAGCCAATCTACGCTAGCAAAGCAGGAACGGTTATTAAAGCAGAGTTTCACCCCTCATGGGGCAATTATGTAGCCATTGAGCATGAAGACGGTACAACGGCTTTATATGCGCATCAACAAGAATATCAAGTCAAAGTTGGTGACAAAGTAAAACAAGGACAAATTATTGGTTATGTTGGCTCGACAGGAAACAGTACAGGTAGTCACTTACATTTTGAATTATGCTTAGATCACAGTTTAAACCAATCACAATTGATTGATCCAGAAACAATCTTATTCTAAGAAATATTCTAATATTGATTTTCTGAATAAGTTGAGTACAAAAATTATAAAAAGTTATGTTGAACAATTAAAAATTAGCAAAAGAAGTATGACGTATAGTAGTTTAGTTTGGTCGATATGAGAGATTTACGTAAGTGAAAAATTAATTATATAAGTATTCTCTATTTTCCAAAAAACTCTTACTTCAAGTATTTATAACTGCTAGATTTAGTTAAGTAATTAGCAGTATTAGTAAGGAGGTAGAGAGAATGACTTTTTATCAATTACTACAATTAGATCCTTTAATACTTAAGCAAAAAATAAAAAGTACAAAATCCAAGTATGATCGTAGAAAATATCTTTTATCCCTAGTTTTACGTTCATTTTTAATTGTTGGTTTTGCTATCTGTGTGATTGCTTTATCTACGAAGTTTTTTGGTGAATCCAATAAGTCATATGCTATTGTCTTTTTCTGTATGATGCTTAGTCTAAGATTCGTTGACTTTGGGTATAAATACGCTCAATCAATTTTAGGCTTGAGTGTTGTCTTTGGTGCGTTTTTTGTTGCACCATTTGTCCATTTATTACCACATTTTACTTTGCAAGTATTGTTGCACTTCCTTTTACTAGGAGGAATACTAATTGCTACTCTAAGTGATCCCAAAATGGGAAATCCGTCATTATATGGATTTTCTTATATATTTGTTGTTTATTCGACAATAACAGAACAAATAACGAAAAAATTATTGAATGATCGTCTTCTTTTCTTTGGTCTCTTTTTCCTTATATTTTGGTGGATAATTTATCACAATCATCGCAATAAGCACAAAAAAAAAACAATGTTCAATGCTTTAAAAGAAAAGAGTGTTTCATTGAAAATTTGGTTATTTTCCTATGTATTTTTCATTAGCTTATTATTGTCTGTTAGTCAGTATATATCTTTTGAACGATTCATGTGGGTTGGGTTTGCCTTTTCCTCTTTATTTGCGAGCTATGGATTTTCAATAATTGATTTGAAAACACGTGCAACCGATCGTTTGTTAGGCACAATTATTGGTATATTTTCTTTTATTCTATTAAGTATGTATTTACCAATTGAGATACTAAGTTTATTGGGTGGTATTTGTTTAGGATTTTGTTCAAGTTACCGTTATAAAACGGTTTTTAATTGTATTGGTGCGTTGACGATAGCTAGTCAGATGTATGGAATTCCTCAAACATTAGCAATGCGGTTTACTTATAACTTGTTAGGTGTAAGCTTAGCTATTTTGGGAATTTGGTTTGTAAAAATGTTGTTAAATCAAAAAAAATTGTGAAAGAGGCTAATTGATAAAAGAGCTTGCTCATATCATATAGTAAGTATAATAATTATTCTAATAAAAATAAGTATAGAAAATAAATTTATATTATTATCTTTTTATATAATTTATTTTCCAATCGCGCTTGCTTGATCCAAAAACAGTCTTATTCTAGGAAATAAGGCTGTTTTTATTTTGCTATAAAGGAAAGAAGGAAGGAGTTCATATGATATTTTATGCAGGTCTGTTTGTGGGTACTATGTTTGGAATAGGAATCATGGCACTATTAGTTCCAGGAAAACAAGAAGATCAACAATTTAAAAGAGAATAAAAACAGATTTATCTAATTTTTAGGAGGAATTTTTATCTTGGAAAACCAAAAATCAAATTTATATCCTGTGAAGGATTTATTATTAGAAGAGAAAGATTACAATTTTTATGCCTATAGTAGAGATATTATCAAATCTCGTGTTTCAAGAAAATTGAGAAAGAAAAAGAATGGCATAATTGAAACTGAATATTGTTATTGCTTACCTGACAATGCTATTAAGAGTCAACTAACTTATCAAAAACAGTTACCAAATGCTCGATATATTAAGAATTTGTGTATTTTAGATGATCGAAGAAATGTCATTCAAGAAGTACCTATTTTGAGAGTGATCCAATCTCGAAGTGGGGCTTTAAATTTTGGAATTGATCGTCAGGCATTTACGGAAAATCTGATGAAACAAACTACAAAAGAATAAGTAGGTATTATTTAATTTAGGATTTTAGGAGGATGTTTGATTTGGAGAGACAAGAGGAAAATCTATCTTTTCCTGATTTATCAATCGAAAATACAGGAAAGAAGTGACGACACGTTACTATATTTCAGGAAAAACGAAAGAAGACGTCCAGCAACAAGCAGATAAAATCAATCAACGACTTTCTATACTTTTATCATGAAACAAGACCCAAGTTCGATTGATGAATTAAAAGATTCTTTCAAAGAAACCCTACGTGAGAGCGAGTTAGAAAGTATTCCTAATCTTAATCAAGGACAAGCAATTTTAGCAATCAAAGGGAAAGGAAATTTCCATTTGAATATTGATTTATCGAAAGAAGAAATCGAGATTTTTGCCGGCGGTCATTAATTTAGAAGTTTATTTTTTTTGAGAGGAAGGTGGAAACTTATCGTTACTTTTATTCAACAAAAATGGAAAAAAACGAAACAATTTTTTGTCGAGCATGCGGATCAATTTTATCGTATGGCTCTTTTTTTTACGATAGGAATGGTCTTATTTTTTTCAGTACCTTCCATTCTTTTAGGGACAGAAAAAGATTTAGCGGACACGCCTATCGGTGTGAATCATAGCCTTTCTTTGAATGATCTAACCCTTACACAATTAGAACGAGGCTATAACGAAAAGACACATTATGCCGAGATATTATTGAAAGCAGATGGAACAATGCCAGAAGGTGGAAAGTTAGAAATGATTGCTTCTGAATCAAAAACAGAACAAGAAATTCCGCATCATTTGATCCGTTTAACAGAGAACTATTATTTGATTCAGCTCTCTCAGATTCCAGAAAATTGGAAATCAATCGTCATTGATATTGGTATTGTTTCTCCAACAAATCCTGATTTCGATCCAAAAAGTATTCAAGATTTATTTGAAAACCATGGTCGAAAAGAAGTCGATCCAGATGAAGAAACTGTACAAGGTGCTTTGTTTATGAATCGAAAAAAAGTACCAGAAGATCCACAGGCAAAACCACAAAATGAGGACAAGTATTTGGCAAAATGTTTAAAGTTACAAATCAAAGAATCAGAAAAATTGATCCAAACAAATAAAGATTTGATTCGTCAAAGTCAAAAATTTATTGAAGGAATTGAGAGGGAAATCAATGAGTTAGAAAGCGAAAAGAAATACGAGACGAAGACAGAAGTTGAAGAAACCAATCAAGAAATTCAAACGAAACAATCGCAAATTAGTGAGTATGAGACAAAAATTACTGAAGCAAAATCTAACAATGAGGAATTGCAGGAGAAGATCCAAAAGCTTCATGAACAGATTCAAGATTATCACAAAAAAGAGAAGTGATTTTTTCCAATTTATTTCAAAGTACCCCTCACAAAAACTGTTAAACGGCTCACAAAAATTGTTTTTTGGTTAACAGAATTTGTGTAACCCTCACAAAAATTGTGAAAACGGCTATTTTAGGGGGTACCTCAAAAAGCCCGACACTGTCGGGTTGAGGGACGTTTAGGCCCCCCTTTTTGTCTTATGCTCTTGCACTAGTAATGGCAAATTACATTTTAGAACGAAAGAGAGGGAGATCATTGATTCGATTCGTATTGTGTTTATTGATCCTTTTTATTTTTATGGGTTGTATTTTTTATGGAATCTATTATTTTTTATCGAACAAAGGAGAAAAATTTCGTCAATTTTTGTCGACTATGAGGTTTAAAAGGAGAAGATGATTAATGGATATAAAAATTAAAAATGTGAATAAAGAAGAGTGGGATCGTTTTGAAGCATTTTGTAAAAAATCAAATCGTAGTCGCTCAGAAATGTTAAAGGAATTTATTCGTGATGCAGGAAAATTTGAAGCAGTACTCGAAACAGAATTACGAATGAAGGCGATAATGGATGATGTAATCGCCCACTTAGATTTAAACACACAAGCGTATTTATTAAATGTTCAACAAGGACTAATCCCTTTAGTCCAAGAACCAATAAGGGAGGAAAACATCAATGACATTTTCAATTAATCCTAACCATCGTACAGAAGATTTATTAAATGAGCTGTTAGGGAAATTTGGTGGAACGAAAACTGGTGTGGTAAATATTTTAGCGGATCGTTACTTAGCACAAGAAAAAATGATCGAACAACTACAAGAAGAATTAGATGAAGAACGTCGCTTGCGAAAAAGTTTGTTGCGAAATTTAGAAAACAAAATGAATGTGGTTTACGAAATTGAAAACACACGACTTCATTACGAAGATTTTCCCAAAATGAAATCGTCTGATCAAGAGCCCAATCATATTTTAAGAGAAGCAGAAAATCATTTAGAGATGAAACGGAATCAAGAGATTTTTCATCACTTTGAACAGCGAGTGAATGACTGATGGGGTCGTCTCCTGGGATTATTATGACTGGAAAATTTGCTCGACCAGGTTCGTCTGCATTTCAGTCTTACATCGATTATATGGATCGAGAAGAAGCTGTTCGTAATGAAGCTTATGAGGCCTACTCTGCTTTTACGAATAGAGAAGGGACGAGTGCGGCGTATGAAGGAGACGAAGACGAAACATTAGAAGGGTACATTCATTATATGGCGAATCCTGTCAAAACGTCTCGCTTATTTTCCACAGATAAACACCAATTAAATGAAGAAGATTTAAAAAGAATGAAAGAACAATTTACCGCCGCCGCTAAAAATGGAAGTGTCATGTGGCAAGATGTTTTTTCATTTGATAATCAATGGCTGGTTCAACATGGCTACTTAGATGAACGAACGAATCAATTAAAAGAAGAAAAAATTCATGAAGCCATTCGATTAGCGATGGCTACGATGTTATCAGAAGAAGGAATGACAGATTCCGCTGTGTGGACAGCTTCTATCCATTACAATACAGATAATATTCATGTCCATGTAGCGACTGTCGAACCTTATCCGACTCGAGAGAAGAAAAGGTTTGTCGATCCAGAAACAGGTGAGTTGGTTACTGAGGTCAAAGGATATCGTTCGCGTAAGATCATGCGTAAAATGAAATCAGTTTTTGCCAATCAATTGTTAGGTTTACAAAAAGAACGTGCGAAAATTGATGTGTTGCGTAAAGTAATGATTGAGGGAATACGTTCCGAACAAGGACAAGAACAATTGAACCATATGGTTATGGATTTACAACGTGTGGCTGAAAAATTGCCCGAACAAAAAGGTTACCAGAAATATGGTTACGCAGAAAAATATGGATTTAAAAAAGAATTAGACAAAGTGATCCAGTCTTTTATCGACCAAAATTTTCCTGAGTTGTATCAAGAAATGATGGATCGACAAGCATATATTCAGTCAGAAGAAGAGTCTGCATTTGGAGAAGGTCGGAATAGTTCTGAAAATAAATTGCATACCTTATACACACGTCTAGGAAACCATATTTTAAAAGAAATCCAAGCGATGGATCTCGTTCCTAAAAAAAGACAAGTCAGCGGTTCATTAGGAGAGATGATGATGGAAGATCAGTCAATTGATCGTGACAAAATCACAGAAGAGAATCAGACAAAAACGACTGAAGCTTTTCAACTTGCACTTGAACGAATTGTAAATAATCCTGCACGACACCGAGCCAACGAGCCTCCAGTTTTGGAAAGTTTGTTGGCTTATATTCGTACGGAAGAAGAAAAAATGAATGTAATCGAGGAAGAACCCGATGAACGTGAACAATACAAACGAGAATTAAAAAAGGAATGGAAACTTCGCACAAGTAATACCCAAAGAATGACCATTCAGGAAGTAGAAGAAAGCAATTTTCCTCCGATGTTGAAAAAAATGATTCTAATAAGTTCGAGACAAGAAACGATCACAGAACAAGTATTTGATGAACAAACCGAATACTTTATCGATCAGTGTTTACCAAAAAGTTCTAAAGTATCAGAATACCAAAAGGAATTTGTAAAAAGTTTGAAAGAATCAGTGGAGAAAATTGAAAACAATCCTTTCCAACATAAAGAAAATGAACCACCAACAGCGGAAGAATGGCACCGTTATTTTCAATCATTGGAACAATCCATACCAACAGAAGATTCTTATGACCATTTATTCCAAGGTCAGGCTGAAGAGGTGCGTTCCATGTATCAACGAACAAAAGAATCATCTGAAAAACAAGCGAAATGGACGAAGAAACGGCGTTTTCCATTATCCAAAAAAGAACGTGCCATGTTACAAAAGCAATGGCAGAAAGAAGTAGCCAAACGAAAACAAGTGTATCAACTTCAACGTGTATTGCGAGAGAATACAGAACAATGGCGAAATGAACGCTTTTATGAACGAAACATTTTAGATCTATCCGTTTGACGAGTGAACAACTTTTATTGAAGTTGTTCTTTTTTTATTACTAAAGGAGGATGTTAGATGAGTTACTATTCACCAAATCAAATAAAGGAAGCACGTAATTCAGATATTTTGGAATATATGATCTCAAAAGGAGAAACTTTCCAACGCCAAGGCAACTATTATCGTCATACAGAACATTCTAGTTGGGTATATGATAGTCGTCGAAAAGTGATGTTTTTCAATAAAGAGATCGATCAACCTGCGGTCAATAACTGTATCATATTAGCGATGAAACTTTATGATTTTTCTTTTGAAGAAGCCATTGGCGATATTTTAGGCAGTGAAGTCAAGGTGTTGTCTGAAGCTGATTATCAAGTGAAGGAGAATGAACCGTTAAACTATCAACGAGACATTAAAGAACAGTCCAATTTTTCAGAAGTGTTTTCTTATTTGACCAAAGAACGAGAAATCGACCCAACGATTGTGACCTTATTTAATCAAGCCAATCTAATTGGTGAAGATCGCTATCAAAATATTATTTTCAAATTTTTTGATCGAACCCAAATCATGAATCCTACAGTGGTGGGCGTGGAATTAAGAGGAACACGTTATTTACCAGAAGAAAAACGGTTGATCAAGGATCGTCCTTATTTTCTTTTCCAACACCCAGGGAATCAAAAAGATGCGATGTTTTTTGCTAGTTTAAACTCGAAAATTCCTACTGGAGAATTAAAAGTATTTGAAGCACCGATTGAAGTGATGAGTTATCTTTCTTTATATAAAGAAAGATATTTTGGTGCGAAAAAAGTATTAATAAATACTGATTTTTGTGCCATGTCAGGTTTGAAGCATCAAGTTGTAGAATCCTATTTTAGAAAAGTATTAGAATCCAATCGGAAGATGGCAGAAGGGAAGAAAACGATCGTCCCACGTATTTCATTGTGTGTGAATAATGATGAAGCAGGACGAGACTTTGTCGATCGTTTTAAGAAGTATTTGGCACAAAAGGGATATTCAGAAACATTTATCAACTATAATGTTCGTCAAGAATTGCCGGTATCACAATTGGGGAAGTCTGAATCCTTTGACTACAATGATTTATTAAAAGAAACCAATCATTTGAAAACTATCGATCGATCCATGATGGTTCAAGAAGACAACTTGATGGAACGATCTATATCGGCTAAAGAAGACAACGTGGTGGAACGCTCCATAGTAACTGAAAAAGATAACGTAGTAGAACAGTCCATGATAGTCAAAGAAGATAATGTGATGGAACAAGCGTAGAGGTATCTGAATGAAATGGAAATTAATGGTGTTTGGTTCAGGTCTTCTTCTATTGCTTTTACCTTTTTTTATTATGCTAAATATGATGATACAAATGATTGGTTCAGTAGGGGCAACAGAAGAAGTAAGTTCTTGCTCAGAAGGAATGTTTACCGGAGAGTATACGGAAGATTTACCTATTTTTGAGGAAATTAAAGGAAGAGGCCCCATTACAGATGAACACGCGAGATATGCGGTAGGAGCGGCAGTAAAATACAAATTATTACCTTCAGTCATTCTTTCGCAATTAGGATGGGAAAGTGCTTATGGACAATCGTATTCTGGAAAAAATGATCATAATTATTTTGGGATAACCTGGTATTCAGGTTGTCCTTACCCTAAAGGGAGTGCAAGAGGTGTCGGAGGAAGTGAGGGAGGAAATTACATGAAATTTCCTGATGCAAAAGCATGTTATGCATATTATGGTTACATGGTGGCTACTCAATCCAACTTCAATGCGTGTGTGGGAAATAAAGATCCTGGACAATGCCTTTTAATTCTAGGTAGAGGTGGGTATGCAGCAGCAGGAATTACCGAAGGAAGCGCATATTATCAAGGAGCTATGGGAATTATTAAATCCTATAATCTAACTGAATACGATGAATTTGCGATCAAAAAATGGGGAAGTATTGGTTCAACTTCTAGTGGCGGAAGTACTGGTAGTTTAGGTGGTGGATGGTACAATCCGTTTCCTGGATCAAGTTTAGATCGAAGTTCATTTTTGGGAGGACAACTTTTTGGAAAAAATCCTGGAGGAGAATTTCGCGTGAATGGTTTCCATAATGGCTTAGATTTTGGATCGGTTGATCACCCTGGAAATGAGATACATGCGGTTCATGCAGGAACTGTCGTATTTGCTGGTAATCCAAGTATTGCAGCATTGGGTTCATGTGTCATTGTTATAAAGGATGGTGATTTAAGTATGGTGTATCAGGAATTTGGTTCTTCTCCTTCAAATGCACGTGTTAAAGTGGGAGATAAAGTCAAAGCAGGACAAGTAATAGGAATAAGAGATACGGCACATTTACACTTAGGATTTACTAAGAGCGATTGGTATGCCGCCCAAGCTTCAGCATTTAAAAATGA
>NZ_JBFOFP010000017.1:0-3278 GCF_040887305.1 Enterococcus sp. C57
TTTTGTTCATTGAAAACTGGATATTTGAAGTAAATTAGTAATACAAACCGAGAACACCGCGTTGAATGAGTTTTTTAATAAGTTCAATTGCTTATTTTCTTGATCGGACTTCTATCGCTAGAAGAAAGATCAAAACCCAACCGCAAGGTTGATAAGGTTAAGTGAATAAGGGCGCACGGTGGATGCCTTGGCACTAGGAGCCGATGAAGGACGGGACTAACACCGATATGCTTTGGGGAGCTGTACGTAAGCTATGATCCAGAGATTTCCGAATGGGGGAACCCAGCATCTTTTATAGGATGTTACGTTTGCGTGAATACATAGCGCATTCGAGGTAGACGCAGAGAACTGAAACATCTAAGTACCTGCAGGAAGAGAAAGAAAATTCGATTCCCTGAGTAGCGGCGAGCGAAACGGGAAAAGCCCAAACCAATGAGCTTGCTCATTGGGGTTGTAGGACTCCGATATGGTAGTTCTTTCAGATAGTCGAATGACTTGGAAAAGTCAGTCAAAGAGGGTAAAAACCCCGTAGATGAAATTTGGAAGGCACCTAGGAGGATCCTGAGTACGGCGGAACACGAGGAATTCCGTCGGAATCCGGGAGGACCATCTCCCAAGGCTAAATACTCCCTAGTGACCGATAGTGAACCAGTACCGTGAGGGAAAGGTGAAAAGCACCCCGGAAGGGGAGTGAAATAGAACCTGAAACCGTGTGCCTACAACAAGTCAAAGCCCGTTAATGGGTGATGGCGTGCCTTTTGTAGAATGAACCGGCGAGTTACGATTGCATGCGAGGTTAAGTTGAAGAGACGGAGCCGCAGCGAAAGCGAGTCTGAATAGGGCGTTTGAGTATGTAGTCGTAGACCCGAAACCATGTGATCTACCCATGTCCAGGTTGAAGGTGCGGTAAAACGCACTGGAGGACCGAACCCACGTACGTTGAAAAGTGCGGGGATGAGGTGTGGGTAGCGGAGAAATTCCAAACGAACTTGGAGATAGCTGGTTCTCTCCGAAATAGCTTTAGGGCTAGCCTCGGAATTGAGAATGATGGAGGTAGAGCACTGTTTGGACTAGGGGCCCATCTCGGGTTACCGAATTCAGATAAACTCCGAATGCCATTCATTCATATCCGGGAGTCAGACTGTGAGTGATAAGATCCATAGTCGAAAGGGAAACAGCCCAGACCACCAGCTAAGGTCCCAAAATATATGTTAAGTGGAAAAGGATGTGGGGTTGCACAGACAACTAGGATGTTGGCTTAGAAGCAGCCACCATTTAAAGAGTGCGTAATAGCTCACTAGTCGAGTGACCCTGCGCCGAAAATGTACCGGGGCTAAACATATTACCGAAGCTGTGGAGTACACCTTTAGGTGTATTGGTAGGAGAGCGTTCTAAGGGCGTTGAAGGCAGATCGTGAGGACTGCTGGAGCGCTTAGAAGTGAGAATGCCGGTATGAGTAGCGAAAGACAGGTGAGAATCCTGTCCACCGAATGACTAAGGTTTCCTGGGGAAGGCTCGTCCGCCCAGGGTTAGTCGGGACCTAAGCCGAGGCCGACAGGCGTAGGCGATGGACAACAGGTTGATATTCCTGTACTCGTTGTTTTTGTTTGAGCAATGGAGGGACGCAGGAGGCTAAGGAATGCAGACGATTGGAAATGTCTGTCTAAGCAGTAAGTCTTGATAGGAGTCAAATGCTTCTGTCTGTACGGACAAGCTGTGATGGGGAGGGAAATAATAGTACCGAAGTTCCTGATGTCACACTGCCGAGAAAAGCTTCTAGTGAGAAAACAACGACCCGTACCGCAAACCGACACAGGTAGTCGAGGAGAGAATCCTAAGGTGAGCGAGAGAACTCTCGTTAAGGAACTCGGCAAAATGACCCCGTAACTTCGGGAGAAGGGGTGCTGATCTAAGATCAGCCGCAGTGAATAGGCCCAAGCGACTGTTTATCAAAAACACAGGTCTCTGCAAAATCGTAAGATGAAGTATAGGGGCTGACGCCTGCCCGGTGCTGGAAGGTTAAGAGGAGTGCTTAGCGTATGCGAAGGTACGAATTGAAGCCCCAGTAAACGGCGGCCGTAACTATAACGGTCCTAAGGTAGCGAAATTCCTTGTCGGGTAAGTTCCGACCCGCACGAAAGGCGTAACGATTTGGGCACTGTCTCAACGAGAGACTCGGTGAAATTTTAGTACCTGTGAAGATGCAGGTTACCCGCGACAGGACGGAAAGACCCCATGGAGCTTTACTGTAGTTTGATATTGAGTGTCTGTACCGCATGTACAGGATAGGTAGGAGCCGTAGAAATCGGAACGCTAGTTTCGATGGAGGCGCTGGTGGGATACTACCCCTGCGTTATGGCCACTCTAACCCGCACCACTGATCGTGGTGGGAGACAGTGTCAGATGGGCAGTTTGACTGGGGCGGTCGCCTCCTAAAAGGTAACGGAGGCGCCCAAAGGTTCCCTCAGAATGGTTGGAAATCATTCGAAGAGTGTAAAGGCAGAAGGGAGCTTGACTGCGAGACCAACAAGTCGAGCAGGGACGAAAGTCGGGCTTAGTGATCCGGTGGTTCCGCATGGAAGGGCCATCGCTCAACGGATAAAAGCTACCCTGGGGATAACAGGCTTATCTCCCCCAAGAGTCCACATCGACGGGGAGGTTTGGCACCTCGATGTCGGCTCGTCGCATCCTGGGGCTGTAGTCGGTCCCAAGGGTTGGGCTGTTCGCCCATTAAAGCGGCACGCGAGCTGGGTTCAGAACGTCGTGAGACAGTTCGGTCCCTATCCGTCGCGGGCGTTGGAAATTTGAGAGGAGCTGTCCTTAGTACGAGAGGACCGGGATGGACTTACCGCTGGTGTACCAGTTGTTCTGCCAAGGGCATTGCTGGGTAGCTATGTAGGGAAGGGATAAACGCTGAAAGCATCTAAGTGTGAAGCCCACCTCAAGATGAGATTTCCCATTTCTTTAAGAAAGTAAGATCCCTGAGAGATGATCAGGTAGATAGGTCAGGAGTGGAAGTACAGTGATGTATGGAGCGGACTGATACTAATCGATCGAGGACTTAACCACATTGGTAAAGAAAAAAACTCGGTAGAGTTTACGAAATACTTCAAATCCAGTTTTGAGTGAGCAAAAGCAAACTCAATAATGATAACACCACAGTGTGGTGGCGATAGCGAGAAGGATACACCTGTAACCATGCCGAACACAGAAGTTAAGCTTCTTAGCGCCGATTGTAGTGAGGGGTTGCCCCTTGTGAGAGTAGGACGTCGCCACGC
>NZ_JBFOFP010000018.1:0-1547 GCF_040887305.1 Enterococcus sp. C57
ACCTCTCAAAACTGAACAAAGTGAAAAACAAACAGTGTAGTCTCCGTAATATTCCTTAGAAAGGAGGTGATCCAGCCGCACCTTCCGATACGGCTACCTTGTTACGACTTCACCCCAATCATCTATCCCACCTTAGGCGGCTGGCTCCAAAAGGTTACCTCACCGACTTCGGGTGTTACAAACTCTCGTGGTGTGACGGGCGGTGTGTACAAGGCCCGGGAACGTATTCACCGCGGCGTGCTGATCCGCGATTACTAGCGATTCCGGCTTCATGTAGGCGAGTTGCAGCCTACAATCCGAACTGAGAGAAGCTTTAAGAGATTAGCTTAGCCTCGCGACTTTGCGACTCGTTGTACTTCCCATTGTAGCACGTGTGTAGCCCAGGTCATAAGGGGCATGATGATTTGACGTCATCCCCACCTTCCTCCGGTTTGTCACCGGCAGTCTTGCTAGAGTGCCCAACTAAATGATGGCAACTAACAATAAGGGTTGCGCTCGTTGCGGGACTTAACCCAACATCTCACGACACGAGCTGACGACAACCATGCACCACCTGTCACTTTGCCCCCGAAGGGGAAGCTCTATCTCTAGAGTGGTCAAAGGATGTCAAGACCTGGTAAGGTTCTTCGCGTTGCTTCGAATTAAACCACATGCTCCACCGCTTGTGCGGGCCCCCGTCAATTCCTTTGAGTTTCAACCTTGCGGTCGTACTCCCCAGGCGGAGTGCTTAATGCGTTAGCTGCAGCACTGAAGGGCGGAAACCCTCCAACACTTAGCACTCATCGTTTACGGCGTGGACTACCAGGGTATCTAATCCTGTTTGCTCCCCACGCTTTCGAGCCTCAGCGTCAGTTACAGACCAGAGAGCCGCCTTCGCCACTGGTGTTCCTCCATATATCTACGCATTTCACCGCTACACATGGAATTCCACTCTCCTCTTCTGCACTCAAGTCTCCCAGTTTCCAATGACCCTCCCCGGTTGAGCCGGGGGCTTTCACATCAGACTTAAGAAACCGCCTGCGCTCGCTTTACGCCCAATAAATCCGGACAACGCTTGCCACCTACGTATTACCGCGGCTGCTGGCACGTAGTTAGCCGTGGCTTTCTGGTTAGATACCGTCAAGGGATGAACAGTTACTCTCATCCTTGTTCTTCTCTAACAACAGAGTTTTACGATCCGAAAACCTTCTTCACTCACGCGGCGTTGCTCGGTCAGACTTTCGTCCATTGCCGAAGATTCCCTACTGCTGCCTCCCGTAGGAGTTTGGGCCGTGTCTCAGTCCCAATGTGGCCGATCACCCTCTCAGGTCGGCTATGCATCGTCGCCTTGGTGAGCCGTTACCTCACCAACTAGCTAATGCACCGCGGGTCCATCCATCAGCGACACCCGAAAGCGCCTTTCAAATCAAAACCATGCGGTTTCGATTGTTATACGGTATTAGCACCTGTTTCCAAGTGTTATCCCCTTCTGATGGGCAGGTTACCCACGTGTTACTCACCCGTTCGCCACTCCTCTTTTTCCGGTGGAGCAAGCTCCGGTGGAAAAA
>NZ_JBFOFP010000019.1:0-1358 GCF_040887305.1 Enterococcus sp. C57
AATCTTTGCGTACCGCAGTAAACAATTGATGAACGCAGGGCGTGGCATGGTTATTACGTCTGAAGAAGCGATTTTAGAAAATGAGTCTAAACTGACCCATTGGACACCAAATGTTTATCGCTATGGGACTTATGCAGACGAAAATCGTTCAGTTGTCAAAGGACACTCAGAAAAGAATTTAAGTCAAATCAATACTTTTGTGGTAGATATCGATTCAAAAGAAAATCACCAGGGAGAGATTTTCTTAGCTTGTGTGGATGAACTAGGATATATGCCAACGATGATTTTAGAATCGGATCATGGCTATCAAGTTTACTTTGTGTTAAAAACACCTGCTTATGTGACGAAAAAGAGTAATTTCAAAGTAATTGAAGTGGCAAAACGTATTTCTACAACGATTCGGACACAATTAGCTAACCAATTACCAGGTATCGATGTAGGTTGTAACCATTTTGGGATTGCTCGATTCCCAAACCAACAAAATATCGTTTTTTGTGAGTTAGAAAATCAATATTCTTTCTCTGATTGGTTAAATTGGTCAATGAAAAGGGCATCTAACCAAAAAACTGAAGCAGAAATAAGTGCGAAATTGATTGTTTTTCCTGAGAAAAAAGAGTATCGGCAAGTCGATGAGCCTTGGTTTGATTTGTTGCTACGAAAAGCAAATATTATCGGGGGAGAAGGTCGTTTAGGACGAAATAACGTGATTTTTACACTCTCTTTGGCTTATTATTCTTCTGGTTATGGACAAGAAACCTGTGAGTATAACATGTTTGAGTTTAACGAACGCTTAAATGAGCCGTTGTCTGAAGGCGAAGTGCGAAAAATTGTTAAAAGTGCGTATTCTGGAAATTATCAAGCAGCTAATCGTGACTTTGTTTTAGAATTATGCCAGGAATGGATCGCTTCAGACATTCAAGGAAACGAGTTATTTATCCAACGTCGTGGGTGGTGGAAGTTCAAGAAACCACGTGAACAACGAGAATATAGTCATAAACATGAATGGCAAGAAGATATCATGCGCTATTTGAGCGAAAAAAGCGATCTTCGTATGCCTTATTTGAAACTGTCTAAAAAAGAATTGGCGGAACAATTGAACATGCCATTAAGAAGTCTGGATCGTGCATTAATCGCCTTAAAGCAAGAACACAAAGTGTTCTACCGTGTAAAAAAAGGTCGTGGTGGCGGACTTTTACTTGCTTCAGTACGTGTATTATTCGCAAGTTTGATCCAAGCGAAGAAAGAAGAAAAAGAAGCCTTTATTCAAGGAATCATTGCGCAATTTAAGCTAACCCTCGATGAATGGACAAGTACAATCCAACAACTAATTCCTGAGAAAGGAGCCCAAGCAATCAGGT
>NZ_JBFOFP010000020.1:0-1358 GCF_040887305.1 Enterococcus sp. C57
TATCTTTGCGTATCGCAGTAAACAATTGATGAATGCAGGGCGTGGCATGGTTATTACGTCTGAAGAAGCGATTTTAGAAAATGAATCCAAACTGACTCATTGGACACCAAATGTTTATCGCTATGGAACTTATGCGGACGAAAATCGTTCAATCGTTAAAGGGCATTCGGAGAAAAATATTAGTCAAATCAATACTTTTGTCGTGGATATTGATTCTAAAGAAAATCATCAAGGAGAGATTTTCTTAGCTTGTGTGGATGAATTAGGGTATATGCCAACGCTCATTTTAGAATCAGAGCAAGGTTATCAAGTCTATTTTGTATTAAAAACACCTGCTTATGTGACGAAAAAGAGTAATTTCAAAGTTATTGAAGTGGCAAAACGTATTTCTACAACGATTCGGACACAATTGGCTAATCAGTTACCAGGTATTGATGTAGGTTGTAACCATTTTGGAATTGCTCGATTCCCAAACAAACAAAATATCGTATTTTGCGAGTTAGAAAATCAATATTCTTTTTCTGATTGGTTGAATTGGTCAATGAAAATGGCATCTAACCAAAAAACTGAAGCAGAAAGAAACGCGAAATTGATTGTTTTTCCTGAGAAAAAAGAGTATCGCCAAGTCGATGAGCCTTGGTTTGATTTGTTGATACGAAAAGCAGATATTATCGGGGGAGAAGGCCGATTAGGACGAAATAACGTGATTTTTACACTCTCTTTAGCTTATTATTCTTCTGGTTACGGACAAGAAACTTGTGAGTATAACATGTTTGAGTTTAACGAACGTTTAAACGATCCGTTGTCTGAAGGCGAAGTGCGAAAGATTGTCAAAAGTGCGTATTCTGGCAATTATCAAGCAGCCAATCGTGAGTTTGTTTTAGAATTATGCCAGGAATGGGTAGCTTCGGATATTCAAGAAAACGAGTTGTTTATCCAACGTCGTGGTTGGTGGAAGTTTAAGAAATCACGTGAGCAACGCCAATACAGTCATAAAAAGGAATGGCAAGAAGATATCATGCGTTATTTGAGCGAAAAAAGTGATCTTCGTATGCCTTATTTAAAACTGTCCAAAAAAGAATTGGCGGAACAATTGAACATGCCTTTAAGAAGTCTGGATCGTGCATTAAGTTCCTTAAAGCAAGAACACAAAGTGTTCTACAATGTCAAAAAAGGGCGTGGTGGCGGACTTTTACTTGCTTCAGTACGTGTATTATTCACAAGTTTGATCCAAGCGAAGAAAGAAGAAAAAGAAGCCTTTATTCAAGGAATCATTGCGCAGTTTAAACTAACCATCGATGAATGGACAAGCACCATTCAACAGCTATTACCGGAGAAAGAAGTCCAAGAAATCAGGC
>NZ_JBFOFP010000021.1:0-1321 GCF_040887305.1 Enterococcus sp. C57
GTTACAGAAATATTTAGAAAATCAACCAAAAGGAGTAGTCGTGTAGGTGGGACAGCCAAAACAAACAGGTGGGACACCTAAGAAAAGACCGAGATTTTCTCTTGATGATGATACTCTAGCACAGCTTGCTTGGTTATATGAACAAGATGTCAAAGAAGTAAGTCATCGAATCTATCCATCGGATACGTTGAAGAAAATCATTAACGAAGCGTATACAGTACGCAGAGCATTTAGAAATTAGCTATTGGAGCGGTGTTATAGTTCTTACAAAACAAGAAAAACGAGAGCGAAGAAGACAAATACTAGAAATTATTGACGATCGCTCTGTCGAAGAATTATCTGCTCAAGAGTTGAAGGTAGTGCAAGAAATCGCTGAAAAGATTAGTGCAGATACGATAGATCAATCAAAACCATTACCCAAATTGGATCTTGAGTCATTTACGTTTGAGCAATATAGCCATCTGAGAGAGGTAGGATATAGTGTAAAAGCCATTCGAAAAGCACTTGGAGCAGGAAGTAGTGTTTGGGCAAGATGGCGTAAAGAAAATGATTAAACTAATCGGCAAAGATACACTTAAGGTTTACTATGTAGCAGAAACGAAGGCGGAAGTCAGCCGTTGGTTATTGAAAAGTTTTAGCAAAACTAGAACCAATGCTTCAGTCAGCCAGAAAGCAAGTACATCAGAAACAGGCATGCCTGAAGCAATGTGGATTTCAGAAATGAGGGCTGTGGAATGCTAGATATGAAAATTGAAAACTATCGAATCACTGAGACGAGTGATTGCAGAAATATTGTTCTATCACGAGTTATTTTTGATGAAAAAGGGAATATTCAATATACCGTAAATAGCAAAGGTGAAAAAGTAGAAGGGGTTTCGTTTATTGGATACTATCAAACGTTGAGTATGTGTTTAACAGCAATACAGCGTGACTACGTGATGAGAGAAGGTCACGTGATAAAAAGTATTATCGAGTACAAAAAAGCGCTTGAGCGTATCACTAACGAGTTTGAAAAAGCATGTGAAATTGAGGAGGAAGACAAATGAAAAAATTAATTGTATTTATCAGTTTATTAGGAATAGGCATCACATTAGGGGCTTGTAGAGAAAGTGATAAAGTTTCCTACAATGTAAGCCAAGAAGCAGATAATTTTAATGTGATTCGTCGAGTAGCAGTAATCAATACTCGAACGGACAAAGTGGAGTTTGAAGCGATCGGTCGAATATCTGTGGATACGGAAGATAAAAATAAACTCGTTATTCTAGTTGAAACAGGAAAGAATGAGTACAAAAAACATCTTGTAAACATGACTAGTTGGAAT
>NZ_JBFOFP010000022.1:0-1200 GCF_040887305.1 Enterococcus sp. C57
CGCAAAGTAGATGAAACGACTAAGCAACCACTGGCAGGTGCCGTTTTTCGTTTTACTACGTCTGATGGAAAAACCAAAGAAATCACTACAGGTTCTGATGGCTATGCTACCTGGAATGATTTGTTAGTCGACACAAAAGTCACGATACAAGAAATCAAAGCACCGAATGGCTATGTCCTCAATGCCACACCTCAGACAGTGACCATCAAAGCCAATGAGACCACCACGATCAGTTTAGATAATAAAGAGCAACTAGCAAATCTCAAAGTGATCAAAGAAGATGAAGAAACAGGCAGTAAACCACAAGGGGCTTCTCAATTGGTAGGAGCTGTTTACGAATTAACCGATAAGAATGGGACTTCTGTTAGTAAACTAACGATACAAGATGTCAATGGCATAGCACAAGCAGAGGTGAAAGAATTAAAGCTGGGAACCTATTATTTACAGGAAATCGAACCGCCAGAAGGCTACAATTTGGATACTACAAAACATACCGTTAACCTCACGTATGCTGGACAAAATGAAATCGTAGCGCTTCACAGTAAAACGGTGACCGATCGAGTCATCAAAGGAAATGTAGAAGGCTATAAGTTTGGTTCACGTCCCTTGATTCCTCAAACCGTTTTTGAAGTAATTGCCAGTCTGGCAAAAGAGCAACAGGAGCTAAAGCCACCTTTAGAAGGTGTTGAACTGACAGCTACTTCCCACACCACTGGACAAGAATATGTCCAAGTCACTGGTAAGAACGGGTATTTCAAGTTTGAGAATCTACCTTATGACACTTATACCATTGAAGAAACCAAAGGTGTGGATGGCTATTTATTGATCGAACCATTTGAAGTGACGATCACGGAAGACGGCTATACCCATTTCTTTTTATTGGAAGATGAAGTGATTGAATCTCGATTGCATATTGTCAAAGTGGATGAAGAAACAGGCGAGAACATACCTTACGCAGGCGCTCAGTTCAAAATTTTTGATACTTGGGCAAATGAAGGAGAAGGCGAATTTGTTTCGATGGTACGACCCAATGACACGGAACAGACCGATATTTTTGAAACCAATGACAAAGGCGAAATCATTACCACAGAAAGTTTGCCTTGGGGTGTGGATCGCTATGAACTCCATGAGATCAAAGCACCAGAAGGATATGTACCACTAGAAGAACCACTCATTTTTAGTGTCACAGAAGAGAATGCT
>NZ_JBFOFP010000023.1:0-1142 GCF_040887305.1 Enterococcus sp. C57
AGAAGCTGTTTCAAAAAATTCTTTCTTATTGTCATCAGAGCTACCCGATGTTTTCACGACCTCTGATTCACGGTGTTCAAAGAGCTGACCTTCGGCGATAAGTCAAAAAATCTCAAAACATGAGGAGCTGTTTCGAGATTTTCATCCTTAATGCTCCTGCGGTTACTCGTCGCAGTTTTTACTTGGTGAGCGCTCAGGTCAAGATACTCTTTTCACGACCTCTTGCTAAACGGTGTTCAAGAAGCAACTCCTTAACAATAAGCGATGGTTTTCTAAAATATGAGGAGCTATTTAAAAAAATTCTCTCTTAATCGCTCGGAGCTGAACGCTTCTTTCACAGCCTCTTGCTAAACGGTGTTCAAACATCAGCTCCTTGAAATAAGCCTGAATTTTTCAAAACATGAGAAGCTGTTTCAAAAAATTCTTTCTTATTGTCAACAGAGCTACCCGATGTTTTCACGACCTCTGATTCACGGTGTTCAAAGAGCTGACCTTCGGCGATAAGTCAAAAAATCTCAAAACATGAGGAGCTGTTTCGAGATTTTCCTCCTTAACGCTTAGGTCAAGACACTCTTTTCACAACCTCATTGATCAACGGGAAAACTGTGTGGAGTAACCAAAGATGTCATAAATGGACAACAGCTGAAAGAAGTCTTACGGTTCGATTATCTGGATAGCCAGAATCAGTAGAATGACTATGGCTTATTTAATATAGAAAAGCTGAAACTTGAAGTATAACCTATACCAAAGGTTTAAATACTTATTGACATGTGTAAAATTACATGATATATTCTTTTTTGTTGTTTTTAGTTACTCGTTTTAAAAAATGAAGTAATAAAAAAGATTCAAAAAGTTCTTGACGTGTGAGTTATCACATGATAAGATAACTGAGTCGTTAAAAACCGACAGCTTATGAAGCTTGATTTCATCGAAAACAACTTCAAAAAAGTTGTTGACAAATAACAAACGATGAGTTATGATGAATGAGTTGCTGAAGCGTTTCTGAAAAACGAAGTCGAAAAAACTTTTAAAAAATAGTTGACAAACAAATGTCGATCTGTTATGATATAAAAGTTGCTACGGCAATATCGAATGATTAATCGCTAGCTCGTTAAGAAGTTTCAACTTTAAATCAAGCAGCA
>NZ_JBFOFP010000024.1:0-1135 GCF_040887305.1 Enterococcus sp. C57
GTTAGTGAAAGTACAAGAAGCACAAAAAGCTTATAATGATGCACATATTGTCCAAGATCCTGCAGAAAAACAAGCGGTAGAAGCTGTAAATCAGCTCTTTAATGGAGACACTCCCAAAGAAAGTAATACTCAAGAAGCAATAGATGAAGCTAGAAGAAAAGTAGATGCGGTAAATAATATATCTCCTGTTAAAGCACAATTATTGAAAAAATTAGAAATCGCTCAAGCAGCTTTGGATGATAGAGTAAATGCATTCAAAGTGGATGTTTATCATTATGGAAATGTCCATATGACGGGAGAATACAGTGGGAAAATCAAGAAGTTCAAGTTGATTGTTGATGGCAAAGAATACACACCAGGATTTAAATTATTAGCAAACAATAAATTTCAACTTTATATTGGGAAAAGGATTCCTTCGACAACAAAAACAGTTACAGTGAAAAGTTTTGATTCAAATGGAAAAGAAACAGGTACAAGAGAAGTTGCTGTACAATCACCTAAATTAACGGTGGAAGAATATACAGTAGGTAAAGATTACATCAAAGGTCAAATTGCAGGTGAGGCTAAACAATTCAAATTAATTGTTGATGGCAAAGAATATACACCAGGATTTAAACTTTTAGAGAATAATAATTTTGAAGTGTATGCAAAAAATAAAGTAACAGTAGATTCTAAAAAAGTGATTTTAAAAGTTTTAAATGCTGAAGGTATAGAAATCGGCATGCAAGAAATCACCCTTAACGCTCCAAGCTTAGTTGTAGATTATTATAAAGTAAACACTGATTATATTACAGGAAGCGTGACCGGCAATGTCAAGAAATTCAAATTGATAGTAGATGGAAAAGAGTACTTCCCAGGATTTAAGTTGTTAAAGAATAATCGATTTGAAGTATATGCAAAAAATAAAGTATCAGCAACGTCTAAAACAATTACTTTAGTGAGCTTAGATGAACAAGGGAAAGAAATTTTGAGCAAACAAGTTTCTATCTTGAATTCAGCAATCGAAGATGCTTTAACGATAGTAAATAATTTGTTTGATGGAAATGGAGCAAAAGTAGGCAATACTAAAGCTCAAATTGATGCGGCGAAACAACAAGTCGAAAGCTTACCAGATAGTGATCAAAAAACAGCGTTG
>NZ_JBFOFP010000025.1:0-878 GCF_040887305.1 Enterococcus sp. C57
AGCGTTAATGGAAATTGATGAAACGTTAGACTCAGCAAAAAATCTAGTGGACTATGTGAACGGATCGAATGAACTTGCAAAACAATCTAATAATGATTTATTCGAAGATTCATCAAATGATAATCTCACGACAGAGGAAAAAGTGGAAGCGTTAATGGAAGTTGATGAGACGTTAGATTCAGCAAAAAATCTAGTGGACTATGTGAACGGATCGAATGAACTTCCAAAACAATCTAATAATGATTTATTCGATGATTCATCAAATGATAGTCTCATGACAGAAGAAATAACGGAAATATTAATGAGATTTGATGAGACATTAAACTCAGGAAAAAAACCAATGAAGTATGTAATGGAATTAAGTGAACGTCAAGAATCGAACAAATTATTCGATGAATCGTCAAATAGTCAACAGGTAGAATATCCTATAATGGAACAAACAATGGCAGGAAAAGCAGTTAATCAGCCTGGTTCGGAAAATAATCAAGTAAACTTTATAGAGGATCAGAATCAGGAATATCTGATTGATGAAGAAAAACATCCTCAGAATCCGCATAACATACATAATGATAGGGGCACAGGTGAGTTTATACAAAAGAAACAGGATAAGAGTATAAAAAATTCAGAAAATACCCCAGTGAATCAGAATCAGGAAACGGCGCTTGATGAAGAAAGACATCCAAAAAGAGCTGCTGCTCATTTATCTGAGAATCTACATAGTATACAAAACTTAGAAAGTAACCTAGGGCATCAAACAACCAAACAAACCGATAAGCAGACTATTCCTCAAACGGGGTATATTCTTGATCCTGTTCTTCCACAAAATGTCACTAAGAATAATTATTTAGAATATATTCAACTATATCAATCTATTCAGT
>NZ_JBFOFP010000026.1:0-783 GCF_040887305.1 Enterococcus sp. C57
TTTGAATGGATTGGTATAGTTGAATATATTTTAAATAATCATTTTTAGTGTATGATTGATTGACTTTTTCTGGAAGAACAGGGTCAAGAGAGTGCCTCGCTGGAGGATTAAGCTGCTTATCCGTTTGTTTGGTTGTTTGATCCCCTAGGTTACTTTCTAAGTTTTGTATACTATGTTGCATCCTTTGATTGCCTTGACCCTTACCTTGTTCATGAGCTAACCTCGCATTATTGTCTGCTGTTGTAAATTTAGCATTCCCGACATTAGTTGAAAAAGTTTGGCGTGCTTGGGATGTTCTTTCTGAATTTTGGAGTAATCGGTCATATTCTTCTATCCAAGCATTAACCATATTCGGAGTCAAATGATAAATCTTACATAATTGCTTTATGGACATTTCTTGATTCTTATATAAAAGAACACATTCTCTTTTAACTTCCTCCGTACAACACAGCTTTCCTAGCTTTAACTTCCTTTCTTTTAATTCTGTGAGAGTTGTTATTAACTCCTGCTTCTTACCACGTGCCTGGTCGTATCTATTATTCCAAGTTCTTAAAGTCGCATCAGAAATGTTCAATTTTTTACACAATACCTTGTGTGCTATTCGCTTACTTCTCCATAAAAGTACACAGGCTTTCTTAACCTTAGCAGTACAATACAGATTTCTCCCATCTTGTTCTCTACTGATCAATTCTTCAATAGTCGATATTGATTGACGAGGTAATTCCCCCTTTTTATGTTCCCTTATCCAAGATCTAAAGGAATCATAGTCTAAATTGTTCTTAT
>NZ_JBFOFP010000027.1:0-731 GCF_040887305.1 Enterococcus sp. C57
GTTCCAACTAGTCATGTTCACAAGATGTCTTTTGTACTGTTTCTTTCCTGTTTCAACTAGAATAACGAGTTTATTTTTATCTTCCGTATCAACATCTGTCGTAGACTGTCTTTACATATCATACAAATAGATAAATCCATGGTGTCTCATGTTCTGAGTCACATCAAAAGCATTCAACCTCTTAGTTAACTTCTGGAATGAATTTCTTTTTTCTGCTCATGCTTACTCATTTCTTGTTTCAACCAAGCCTGATTTGATTTTGACTGTTTTTCTTTTCTCAAATTTTTCCTTTTAAGTGGATTGATTTTATTAGTTTTTTGAGAATAATCTTTTACCTCCACTACTTCGCCATTACTCACATAGGCAGCTAATTCTGCCATTTCCTTTGATTCATAACGTTTAGCTCCTTTTAAGTTAGGAACTCCATATCCTTCTGAATCGACATAACACATTGCTTTTACAACGTATGCCACACTTAACCCTCCAATAGCTAATTTCTAAATGCTCTGCGTACTGTATACGCTTCGTTAATGATTTTCTTCAACGTATCCGATGGATAGATTCGATGACTTGTATTCTTGGTATCTTGTTCATATAACCAAGCAAGCTGTGCTAGAGTATCATCATCAAGAGAAAATCTCGGTCTTTTCTTAGGTGTCCCACCTGTTTGTTTTGGCTGTCCCACCTACACAACTACTCCTTTTGGTTGATTTTCTAAATATTTCTGTAAT
>NZ_JBFOFP010000028.1:0-526 GCF_040887305.1 Enterococcus sp. C57
TTAGTTGGTTTTGGTGATTTTCGTCTTTTTGTCGCTTCAAAGTAGGTGGCTTGGATATTCTCACTCGTAAGCACCTCGACCGAGTCAAACAGTTGTTTATCAAAAAAACCCCATTTGACTAAGCGGTTCACTATTTGATTGAGCATTTCCTTACTTACTCCTGGCAGGCGTTTTAAAAGAGTAGCTTGCGTTAAATCATTCCACAAAATGAAATATCCTTTTTTATATATCGCACAAAGCAGTTTGATTACCGCAATTTCTCCTTTAAGTCCAAATTCCCCAGCAATAGCCTCTATTTTTTCATCTTCGAAAACATCAACATCAAGAGGAAAATAATCAAGACCTTCTTTTGTTGGTCTTGCCACACTATCACCTCCTTAGATAAGCGAGGGGAAATTCCCTCGCTATAGTGGCGGATTCATATCATCGAACAATGAATCCTGTTGTTCGTCTATATTTGCTGTTTCTTCGTATTCATCAAACGCTGATGATACGTCTTCCACTTTTTCTGCTTCTTTACGTTCTG
>NZ_JBFOFP010000029.1:0-429 GCF_040887305.1 Enterococcus sp. C57
TTTCTGTTAGTTGATTCTTTAAATCTTTACTTGTTGCCATATCACTGAATCTCCTTTATCACTAATCTATTTGAAGTTGATAAACTGTAAATTTCCTCATCTTTCATCACATCTGGATATTTCTCTGCTATTTTCTTCAAGTCTTTTCGTTTAGAAACGACTGATTTTAAACAAATAATCCGATTAGGTGTGATACCTGTAGAGGCATTCTTTATTCCAAGTTCCTGAATAATTTGATTGTCGATTTGTCGAATACTCTTCTCTAGTTCCTTCTTATTTTTGAGTAACTCTTCTTTTTGATCGAGTAGAACATCATAATCAGCATGAAGCATAATTTCAGTTGAATCTAATTCTGAATAACGCTCTTTTAGAAAATCTGACGTTGCTTTACTTCCATCGATCAGTGGCTCTTCTCCGCCGATAATGTTC
>NZ_JBFOFP010000030.1:0-429 GCF_040887305.1 Enterococcus sp. C57
GTTCTGTTAGCTGATTCTTTAAATCTTTACTTGTTGCCATATCACTGAATCTCCTTTATCACTAATCTATTTGAAGTTGATAAGCTGTAAATTTCCTCATCTTTCATTACATATGGATATTTCTCTGCTATTTTCTTCAAGTCTTTTCGTTTAGAAACGACTGATTTTAAACAAATAATCCGATTAGGTGTGATACCTGTAGAGGCATTCTTTATTCCAAGTTCTTGGATAATTTGATTGTCGATTTGTCGAATACTCTTCTCTAATTCCTTCTTATTTTTGAGTAACTCTTCTTTTTGATCGAGTAGAACGTCATAATCGGCATGAAGCATAATTTCAGTTGAATCTAATTCCGAATAACGCTCTTTTAGAAAATCTGATGTTGCTTTACTTCCATCGATCAGTGGCTCTTCTCCGCCAATAATGTTT
>NZ_JBFOFP010000031.1:0-415 GCF_040887305.1 Enterococcus sp. C57
TGGCTATTTCATGTAAAACCTTTGGAGCTGTAAATTGACTCTTTGAAAGTTGATAATCGCTTTTTATTATTTTAATCAGCAGGGATACTGCCTTATCATTTATTGCATTACTTTGGAATATATTCCGAAGTTTGTCTCTATCTGCTTTTGACATAGGAAGCGTACTTATAAGCTCTTGCTTCTGGTCTATATTAAGGTCTAAATTCACCACTTCATTTGCTATTGTATGTAGTTTTTCTGGAGCTGTTGGTTGATTCTTTGAAAGTTGATAATGTCTTTTTGCTGATTCAGCCAACATGGATACTAGCTTATCCTGTGCCGTAGCATTTATTGAATTACTTTGAACAGATACTTTTGGTTTTGGTGGAATCGGTGGTGGAGTCTTTTGTTGTACATTTTGGTTTAGTAGAGTTTC
>NZ_JBFOFP010000032.1:0-399 GCF_040887305.1 Enterococcus sp. C57
TCTGCCAGCCATTTCGGGATAGGTTCTTTTCGTGTTACGTTACGACTTGGCTGAGAGTTAGAGAAAGTCCTTTGGCTCTTCTTCGCTTCCCAATCTTCTTTCGCTTGGACTGCCTCCTGTAACGTAGAAACATTGTTTGACTTCCACGTAGCAAGAATTTTATCCACGTATTTTTTTAACCCTTGCATTTCTACGCTATTCTCATAAGCAGATTGAAATGCAAATAAAATCATTTCTGATCCCCATTCGCGAATCCACGGACCTAATGTGCCTTGCAAAATGCCAGTAGGTGGTTTTCCCCAAGATTTTTGAATGAACTCGTACACGCCCATATCTTCTTCATAATCTTTTATTTTATTTAATTTACTTTTATTTCCTTTACTTTGGGGATTAATGTCA
>NZ_JBFOFP010000033.1:0-357 GCF_040887305.1 Enterococcus sp. C57
ACGCGCCCAAGAGGAGTCGAACCCCTAACCTTTTGATCCGTAGTCAAACACTCTATCCAGTTGAGCTATGGGCGCATATTTGTAATGCCGAGGACCGGAATCGAACCGGTACGGTGATCACTCACCGCAGGATTTTAAGTCCTGTGCGTCTGCCAGTTCCGCCACCCCGGCGTTGTTACTTTGGCAAAGCGGAAAACGGGGTTCGAACCCGCGACCCCCACCTTGGCAAGGTGGTGCTCTACCACTGAGCTATTTCCGCGTGTTTATGATGCCGGCTAAAGGACTTGAACCCTCGACCCTCTGATTACAAATCAGATGCTCTACCAACTGAGCTAAGCCGGCATGTCATTAAAAAAA
>NZ_JBFOFP010000034.1:0-311 GCF_040887305.1 Enterococcus sp. C57
GTTCGATTGGTTCTGCATCATTTAAAGTCACTTCTTCTACAAGATCGTTATTTTCATCAAATCGAAAAACTCTTTCATCAGAAGTAACCGCATTTTGCATTTCTACAGATAAAATCCCCCATTTAGCTAACATGTTACGTAAGACGGTTTTTATCGCCATCGCATCATAATTCTCTTTCCACGCTCCAGTTAGCTTTGTTTTATCAAACCCTTTGGCATGTTTAATACGATGAGCTTCCACTTCTTGCTTTGTCCAATAAACAGTTTTTTTAAACCCATTTAGTAATTCAAAAAATCCAACATAACCGATT
>NZ_JBFOFP010000035.1:0-311 GCF_040887305.1 Enterococcus sp. C57
CATCGGTTATGTTGGATTTTTTGAATTACTAAATGGGTTTAAAAAAACAGTTTATTGGACGAAGCAAGAAGTAGAAGCTCATCGTATCAAACATGCCAAAGGGTTTGATAAAACCAAGCTAACTGGAGCGTGGAAAGAGAATTATGATGCGATGGCGATAAAAACCGTCTTACGTAACATGTTAGCTAAATGGGGAATTTTATCTGTAGAAATGCAAAATGCGGTTACTTCTGATGAAAGAGTTTTTCGATTTGACGAAAATAATGATCTTGTAGAAGAAGTTACTTTAAATGATGCAGAACCAATTGAAT
>NZ_JBFOFP010000036.1:0-275 GCF_040887305.1 Enterococcus sp. C57
TTAAAGTATAGCACATTTAGTTCGAGCAGTTCAATAGATAAAGCAATATTTTTCTAGGTTTTTCTAGGAATTTAAGCCGAATATTGGAAGAGAACACAGAACAATTTTTAAAATTGGCATGTGTTCTCTTTTTCAATACAATTCGGAGGAAATTTTGCTATGGTAAACTTAGATCAATGCTATACGGCTTTATTGAAACAAGGCATTCGTACATACAAATATCGAAACAGCACCATGAAGCCTGTCGGGTATGAGAATACCAGCAGGAATGGTGC
>NZ_JBFOFP010000037.1:0-259 GCF_040887305.1 Enterococcus sp. C57
CATATTATGCGGGTGAAGGGACTTGAACCCCCACGCCGTAAGGCGCTAGATCCTAAATCTAGTGCGTCTGCCAATTCCGCCACACCCGCAAAAAATATGAGCCGTACAGGGCTCGAACCTGTGACCCTCTGATTAAAAGTCAGATGCTCTACCAACTGAGCTAACGGCTCATATGGAGGTTAACGGGATCGAACCGCTGACCCTCTGCTTGTAAGGCAGATGCTCTCCCAGCTGAGCTAAACCTCCATGGATAACTTAA
>NZ_JBFOFP010000038.1:0-241 GCF_040887305.1 Enterococcus sp. C57
TGGTTTTAAATCTGAATTATTTAGTCTTTCACTCAATGAAACTTGATTTGTTGAGTTTAGGTTTGTTTTAGCTGGTTCTTGTGAAGTTCCGTGTGCCCTGTTCAGCAACGCTGTTTTTTCTTTCATTATTTTGATAAGGTCCTTTTTATCTTCTTTAGTAATAAAAATCACATCAACTACATTGCGTTGAGAGACTTTATCAAGGCTACTGTTAACAATAAATTCGGCCATCATAGATAGC
>NZ_JBFOFP010000039.1:0-230 GCF_040887305.1 Enterococcus sp. C57
TATGCCTATATTGTTCCATTTAATCGGAAAGAAAAGGTAGGAAAAGATTGGATTACGCATAACGAAGCCCAATTCATCCTAGGATACAAAGGCTATATTCAGTTAGCACAACGTTCTGGACAATACAAAGCACTTAATGCAATAGAAATTTATGAAGGGCAATTAATTGAATGGAATCCTCTGACAGAAGAGTTTCAGTTTGACTACAATGCGAAACAATCTGATCGAGT
>NZ_JBFOFP010000040.1:0-227 GCF_040887305.1 Enterococcus sp. C57
ATAACATAGGACGTGGATTTTCGGGCTCTTTACTTGTTTCAGTCGTTTTATCTTCCAAAACCATTGTTGACTGACTGGTAGTTGTTTCTGTTACTTTCATTTCCTCTTTTTTATGACAGCCCGAAAGAAAAAGAACCGCTAGTAAACTGAGTAATATCACTTTTTTCAATCTTTTCTCCTACTTTCCACTTTGTTGTAAATAAGGTAATGGATCTAACCAAACACCA
>NZ_JBFOFP010000041.1:0-227 GCF_040887305.1 Enterococcus sp. C57
CGGTGTTTGGTTAGATCCATTACCTTATTTACAACAAAGTGGAAAGTAGGAGAGAAGATTGAAAAAAGTGATATTACTCAGTTTACTAGCGGTTCTTTTTCTTTCGGGCTGTCATAAAAAAGAAGAAAAGACAGTAGAAGAAACAACTACCAGTCAGTCAACGATGGTTTTGGAAGATAAAACGACTGAAGCAAGTAAAGAGCCCGAAAATCCACGTCCTATGTTAG
>NZ_JBFOFP010000042.1:0-222 GCF_040887305.1 Enterococcus sp. C57
GAAGCGTTCGACTTGCATGTATTAGGCACGCCGCCAGCGTTCGTCCTGAGCCAGGATCAAACTCTCATAAAAAGTTCGAACAATCTTGCGATTGTTAAGCTCAATTGTTTGCTAGCATATTGCTTGCTTGTTAAAAATGTTTGTTGTCTTGAATCAATCAAGACGCCCTACACATTTGGTTTGTCTTTGCTTTGTTCAGTTTTCAAAGGTCTACTTGATTAA
>NZ_JBFOFP010000043.1:0-216 GCF_040887305.1 Enterococcus sp. C57
CACAAAACTGCCGTTTAGATTCGTAAGAATGTTGAGAATTGAGATATAAATTGATCTTTTCTAATTTATATTCTCTCGGTATAATTTCCCTTTTATTCTCTATATATCCTAATTCACTATTAGTTGACTCAGCTGGAACAGCTTCTTTAAGCAACTCTTGAAATGTATCTTGTGACAATTCCATTATGTCACAAAATGTCTCTATTTTGATGGTCG
>NZ_JBFOFP010000044.1:0-208 GCF_040887305.1 Enterococcus sp. C57
TGGTCGTATAGCCTTCTAAAAATGGAATGTTTATATAAGGAAGTTCACCTAGTTTTTCTGCAAGATCGATCATTTCTTCTGTTGTAAAACTACCTTTAGGATTACCGATATCTCCATCAATAAAGTGTTTATCCATCGTCTCATTCGCAACTTGCCATTTTTGCATCAATGTATCGTATGCTTTTTGTGCTTGATTGACTTTTTCCAA